>JAVWJF010000104.1:0-7980 GCA_036639195.1 Longicatena sp. | reverse complement strand
CTCTGGCCAACTAAAAGACGGATCATCCTCAAAAAGATCCGTTTGGTTGGGATGGATTTTCTCAGGAGACAAAGTCTCCTTTTTGCGTCCAAACAATTGTTGGAGAAGATACTGGTTCTGTTAGCGTTGAAGGGCCAATTCTTCATTGACACCTTCTCAGTTGTTTTTTTCTTAACTTAATGACATTGGGCGAATAGCCTTTTTTAAATACTTATATTCTAGCAACTCCACTATCCTTTGCGGCTTTCGCTACTGCTTTTGCCACTCCATCCGCAACACTCTTATCAAGTGCACTAGGAATGATATAATCTGGACTAATCTTATCCCCTACCATATCTGCAATTGCATACGCTGCAGCTATTTTCATTTCTTCGTTGATATCACTTGCACGAACACTCAATGCTCCTTTAAAAATTCCTGGGAAAGCAAGCACATTATTGATTTGGTTCGCAAAATCGCTACGTCCTGTTCCTACGATATAAGCACCCGCTTTTTTTGCTAAATCAGGCATAATTTCTGGTGTTGGATTTGCCATTGGTAATACGATAGATTTGGCATTCATACTCGCAACCATTTCTTCACTCACAATACCAGGTGCAGATACACCGATAAACACATCGCTTCCCTTCATCGCATCCGCAAGACTTCCTTGTAAACCATCTTTATTGGTAATCTCTGCGATTTCTTGTTTTTCGTTGTTTAATCCTGCTCTACCTTTGTATACAATTCCTTTACTATCACAAAGAATGACATCGCCAAATCCCATAGTAAGTAATAATTTCGCAATGGCAATACCCGCAGATCCTGCACCATTGATTACCATCTTCAAAGAACCCATTGTTCTTCCTGTTAATTTTACTGCGTTGCATAAAGCCGCAGCTGTTACAATAGCTGTACCATGTTGATCATCATGGAATACAGGAATATCACAGATTTCCTTTAAACGTGTTTCAATCTCAAAACAGCGAGGAGCAGAAATATCTTCTAGGTTAATTCCACCAAAACTTCCTGCTAATAAAGAAATCGTACGAATAATCTCTTCTGTATCTTTGCTACGTATACAAAGTGGAATCGCATCCACATCACCAAACTCTTTAAATAAAACACATTTTCCTTCCATAACAGGCATTCCTGCTTCAGGACCAATATCTCCTAACCCAAGAACTGCAGTTCCATCTGTTATTACAGCAACTAAATTACCTCTACCTGTTAATTCATAGCTTTTGTTTACATCTTTTTGTATTTCTAGACAAGGAGCAGCTACTCCTGGAGTATATGCCACACTTAAGTCATCTCTTGTATTAATTGCTACTTTTGAACGAATATCTAGTTTTCCCTTCCACTCTGCGTGCATACGCATTGCTTCTTTTGCATAATCCATGAATGAATCCTCTCTTTCTATTTGTATTAATAGTAACACAATAAAAAAAAGATAGAAATAAGAAAACTACATAGCTATTAGGAAATTGGTTCATACTATTGAAAAAGGAGTTGGCTATATGAAAGAGTTGTCACTACGCTATGAACATCGTATGCAAAATGAACCATGTCTGCTTACTTTTGAAGTATTCGCAGATCTTCATGTCCTCTTACCAAAACGCAATAGAAAATTAGAGAATGCACTTGATGATATATGGGAACGTAAAGTAAAAGATGTAATTATATTAGGGGATTTAAGTGCACAGGGTTTTATGTTTCAATTAGAACAATGTCTTAAACAATGTAAGGAATATCCCATTCGTTATATGATTGCCTTAGGAAATCATGACATTTATTCTATGAAAGAAAAAGCACAAGTGCATATACACCCTCTTTATAAAGAACTTGTTCTCTTACATCATTCTACCTTGTATTATGAAGAACAAAGAGAAGGGTTTTCCTTTTATGTATTGAACAGTGAAAAACCTGATAAAAATCATGCCTATTATAGTCCCCAACAACTCCTTTGGTTAAAGGAACACCTAGAGAAAGCCGATCCTCATAAACCTGTCTTTATATGTTGTCATCATCCTTTGATGCATACTCATCGAAATATGAACACTCCAGAAAACACAATGGGTTTTCAAAGTCATGAACTTACAAGGATTGTAAATATACATCCCCTTGTAATCTTTTTAAGTGCTCATATCCATAATAGTTACGAAATATGTACTATCTATTGCGATCACAAGTTATTCGAAATCAATGTACCTTCTTTTACGAATACACAATATGGAGAAAAAAAGGAAGAGGTCGGTTATCAACTACAACTATTTCATGATTTCCTTTACATTCGAACAAGGGACTACCATACCCATGAATGGATTTTATCTCATGAATATATATTAGATTTTAAAAGTCATCAATGCATTCCTTATACCCAAGAAGCCCATAATGCATAAATTTCATCATAAAACGATTTGATTTTGTTTATTTCTACAAAATCTTCACACGTTCTTAACACCAGAACCATCTTTTTATATACTAATCCCAACAAGAAACTGATATAATTATGAAAAGGTGATGAGATGAAACATAACTTCCTAAAAGATTTACTTTTTACACTTGTAATACTCGTTATTTGTACGATTGTATCCAATATTATGATTCATATGAATATTCGTATCGAGAATGTTGTTATGATTTATCTTATAGGGGTACTTTTCATAATGATTCAATCCAAAAATTTTATTTGGGGAATCACTGCTGGAACCTTAAGCATCATTGCATTTAACTATTTTTTCACACAACCTACATTTTCCTTTCAAATCTATGATCAAAACTATATTGTGACCATTATTATCTTCTTATTCGTATCCTGTTTTACAGCGGTACTTATCAATCAGTTACAAAAGCATGTACGAATTGCGAAACAACAAGAATACCAAACAAAGGCTCTCTATGAAGTGAGTAGAGGGTATTTTCAATTGACTGGTATCCATAATATTATTGATAAAAGTTTAAAAGCTCTTTATGATTACCAACAAATCATAAGTGTTGTGTATTACTTTGATCGTAAGAAGAGAAAACTCATTCGCTTTGAAAATGATTCCAATGTACAAGAGAGAAAAGATAGTGAAGAAGCACTCGCCAAATGGTGTTTTGATAATCGATGTGAGTGTGGACATGGCACAAGCTTTTATGAACAAAAGAGATGGACATATCGTCCATTGATTCATAAAGATGAAATCATTGGAGTATACGCTACCCTATATACTTCTGAACTGACTACAGAACAAGAAATGTTTATTACGACTATGACGTCTCAAATGGTAATTGCGATTGAGCGTGAGCGTTTATTTGAAGAACAAGAAGAAACAAAAATCGAAATAGAAAAAGAAAAACTTCGCAATAGTTTACTTCGTAGTATTTCTCATGATTTACGTACGCCATTAACAGGTATTGCAGGTTCTGCATCTCTCATCGTGGATAACTATGATACTCTTGAGAAAGAATCTATTTATTCCCTTGTGAAAAATATTAGTAGTGATGCGATATGGCTCGAACAACTTGTAGAAAATCTATTAAATATGACACGAATACAAGATGGAAAACTTATCTTGAAACGACAAAAAGAAGTCGTGGATGATGTTATTTGTGAAGCTGTACAAGTATGTGAATCAAGAAGAGGTGCACATATCATTGAAATGAAGCTTCCTGAACAAGTAACACTTGTTGAGATGGATGGGAAACTCATTGTACAAGTACTCATAAACTTTATAGACAATGCTATCAAACATACCGATGATGGTTCACGTATCGAAATACGTTGTTGTAGGAAACATAACCATGCAATTTTTGAAGTTATGGACGATGGTGAAGGAATTGATGAAAATATCAAAGATAAACTATTTGAAAGCTTTGAGACAACCAAGCGAGAACGTTCAGATTCTCGAAGAGGTGTTGGTCTAGGCTTATCCATTTGTAAATCTATTATTGAAGCGCACCATGGAAGAATATTTGCACACAATCGTAAAGAAGGACACGGCGCAATCTTTGGCTTTATTTTACCACTAGAGGAGGAACAAGTATGAATGAAAAAATCTTATTAATCGAGGATGATAAAAATATTATTAAATTTTTAAGTCTTTCCCTTGAAACCAATCACTACAAACTCATTAACACAACCCATGGAATTGAAGGAATATCCCTATTTATGACCGATAATCCTGATTTGATTCTCTTGGATTTAGGATTACCTGATATCGATGGTATGGAAGTATTAAAACAAATACGAGCACAAAGTGAAGTGGCCATCATTGTGGTTAGTGCTAGAGGTCAAGAAAAAGAAAAAGTCGATGCCCTAGATGCAGGTGCTGATGATTATATTACCAAACCCTTTCATATCAATGAATTGTTGGCGAGAGTTCGCGTTGCATTACGAAAAAAATCCCCTTCCGTTGTGAAAGAAAAAACGTTTACTTGTGATGCTTTATTTATAGACTTTGAAAAATACAAAGTATGTGTGAATGAAAAAGAGATTCATTTAACTCCAATTGAGTTTAAGTTATTAACATTGCTTGTAGAAAACGCAGGAAAAGTATTAACTCACAGCTTCATTATAAAGAAAGTTTGGGGTTATAATAGCTGTGAAGATTCGCAATCTTTACGTGTCTTTATGGCAAATTTAAGAAGAAAAATAGAAGAAGATAGCTCTAGACCACATTATATATTAACAGAGGTTGGTGTAGGATATCGTTTCATAGAACGATAAAAAAAGCAGAAATTCTGCTTTTTTTATTTATAATCAAACCATTTGATTTCACAAGCATCTAAGGAAAGGTCAAAGCTTGATCCATCTCCACGATATACGATTGTTTTTTGTGATTTATACGTATTGTTTACCACACAGAAACTATTGGTAGAAGGATAGTAATTTATCTCTACATTATAATTTTCACAATACCATTTTTTCATATCCTTTGCTTTACCTGCAGCATAATAAATACTACGATACAATAACCTTGCGTTTTCAAAGGAGAATGGTAATCCGTTCATATATACACCATGTCCTTCTCCGTATTCATTTACAGCCAAATTCACATGTAAGTTCTTCTCTTTCACGACGGTAGCATCTAGTGCATACACATTGCGTAAATCTTCACCGAAATTTTCATGTTCTAATTGTTCTGCGATAAAGTGTTCATGTTCTTGCCAATTGTACTTATCTGTATTTAATGTAAATCCTAATTCTTCATCTACTCCTAATACATCGTATAAGGCAAAGAATTTCCCATTTTTACGAATTGCTAGAGGTTCTCCGACTCCGATGAATCCACCACCATTATAGACATATTCACGAAGAGTTGTAATAATGCTTTCGTCGATTTCTTCTCCCCCACTAAAGGATGTGTAAGCATCTCCAACATTGATTACGACATCGATTGTATCTAATATGCTTGGATTGTTTCGAACATCTTCAAAACTTATGAATGCTACATCGAATGGAAACCCAGAGAGTGCTTCTAATACACCCGTGTAGGAATATATTTGCTTATACCAAATCGCATGGTGAACAAGATGTGTTCCCCAACGACGGATTTCACCCCAACTATTTAAGACTGCCACTTTCAAGTGCGTGTGTGGAGTTTGGTTATTCACATGATCGTATAGTTCTCGGAACTCATTACAAATATTTTCTATATAATCAATAAATTCAGGATAATCTAATGTTAGCTTTAAATATCCTCCATATCCAATGCGATCTACTGGTTTGCGAAGAATGGCGCGACGTGCAGTCACCCAGTTGACTTTCGCTTCTTTCAAAGGATCTCCACCTTCATGGAAGGTGTCGGGAAAGAAGTAAGGTAAAAATCTTCCTTCTGTATAGTCTACACCTTCAATATCACTTATCAAGCGTAAGGTAGTTCCACTGCCTACACTACCTACTACCGCATCCAACCCAATGGATTTGAAATACTTACCAAATGGCTCTGTCCCAATAAAATGATCACCCAAAAACATCATAGCTTCCTTACCAGCTTCATGGCAAATATCCACCAATTCCTTAGCTAGTGCACAAACTTCTCTTTGTTGGAAGTCCATAAAATCTTTGAATTCCTTACTAGGTACACAGAATGTATTGTTGTGAAATCCTTTATTGATAATAAATTCTGGTCGAAATGCATAACCTACTTCTTCTTCAAATTGTTTTAGAATATAAGGAGAAACAGATGCACTATATCCAAACCAATCCACGAACTTTTCTTTTGCTTGTTCATTAAAGGTTAATGTGAATTGATGAAAGAATGTTGTGAAACGAATAACATTCACATCGTCTCTCTCTTTCACAAAGGCACGCAATTTATCCTTTACGAACTCTTTTGTTTTTGGTTGACGAACATCAAATGTCATTTGATGCTCTTCCCCTTCCCAACCATTCGTAATGGAATTATACATATGTACAGGATCCCAAATTACAAAAGCTAGAAAACTTACTGTATAGGCATGGAAAGGAATACTATGATGCAATACAACTTCTTTTGTATCCTCATCATAATCCCAATCCTTCACTACTTCACCCGTAGTACGATCGATTACTTCCCACCAACGATGTATATCCTCCAAGGTGTTTGGTTTTAATTGATCTCTATAGAAATCACGCATGATTTCTATTCTCAAGGTTGTATCTTTTGCGGTTACAAACTCACTCATCAAATACATTTGTTGAATTTCATCAGGGTTTGCACTTGCCCAAGCATTATCTTTACGCGTCGTATAATACGTTGCGTATTGTTTTACATCCATTTTTTTGATTTCATCTGGCATATCCGTACCATCACAATCACGAATTGCATCTGCCTTCCATCGTTTCATGATTGCGATTGTTTCCTCAATGACATCTACATCTGTAGGAATCGTTACTCTTCCATACTCAGTTGCCATGTATTAACCTCCTTATTTATCACTTTGTGTGAACATTGTCTAACTAAAATTTCATTTTAAATAATACAGTTTTCTGTTTCCGCATCAAAGAAATGTACTTTTCCAAGATCCATATATAGCGAAATTGTATCATGTGCTTTTACATCCGTACGAGCAGATATCTTAGCTTGTATAGGTTGTCCATGAAGATTTCCATGCATTATAAATTCGTGACCTAACAATTCATTCACTTCGATATTGAACTCAAATTGCGCAGATGGATATGTTTGTCCTACAATGGCTTCCGCATGAAGGTCTTCAGGACGAATTCCCATCGTAATTGTTTTCCCTTCATAGTCCTTCAATTTATCAAGGAACATTTCCGGTAATTCAATGGTATTTTCTCCTACATGAAAGCTATGATTATGATACGTTCCATCTATGAAGTTTGTTGCTGGTGCACCGATAAAACCCGCAACAAACTTATTTGTTGGATTTTGATAAATTTCCTTCGGTGTACCAATTTGTTGGATATATCCTCCACGCATAACAACAATACGAGTTGCCATAGTCATCGCTTCTGTTTGATCATGGGTTACGTAAATCGTAGTCGCTCCAATTCTTTCATGTAGTTTAATGATTTCACTACGCATCTGTACACGTAGTTTCGCATCAAGATTACTAAGTGGTTCGTCCATTAAGAATACTTTTGCATTTCTTACAATGGCTCTACCTAATGCAACACGTTGACGTTGTCCACCAGATAATGCTTTTGGTTTACGATCTAAGTATTGTTCAATCTCTAAAGATTTTGCGGCTTCTTGTACACGTCGATCAATTTCATCTTTCGCTGTCTTTTTTATTTTTAAACCAAAGGCCATATTATCATATACACTCATATGAGGATAAAGTGCATAGGATTGAAAGACCATGGCAATGTCTCGGTCTTTAGGAGCAACCTCATTTACCATTTTCTCATCGATGTACAATTCCCCACTGCTAATATCTTCAAGACCTGCAATCATACGTAGAGTTGTACTCTTCCCACAACCGGATGGTCCTACAAACACAATAAATTCTTTATCTTCTATATCCAGATTAAAATCAAATACAGCTTGGACATTATTGTCATAAATT
>JAVWJF010000103.1:0-7986 GCA_036639195.1 Longicatena sp. | reverse complement strand
AACTTCTTGCTCATAAGTTTAGGTATCGACATTGTAAGAACACTAATCACAAGCATCATAAAGGCAATCAAAAAGTTGATATTTCCAATATAAAGAAAAACGACAACCAACTGAAAAAAGGCAATCATTAAACTAACAAAGGTTTGAAAATAACGTTCATCTACCATTTTAACATCATTAGTAAAATAAGCAAGATATGTACCAATACTCTTCTGCTTAAACTTAGCATAATTCATTGAAAGCAATCTGTTATATAAATCACAGGATAAATCACTGTTTAATTTATTACGTAGATGAGCTTTCATATAAGAATTGGCATTTGCAAAAAGAATTGCAAATACTATAAAAATAATAAGCTGTATTAAACATTCATTAATACGTTCCACGTTGTGATTCAAGGCAATATCTGAAATGATTTCAATAATTTCTACCATGTAAATGGGTAATAATGAAAATATCAGACATATGCCAATCGTTAAAATAAATAATTTGAAATTTCTTTTAATATAGCGATTCATAAATTTCTCCCTTGCTTAACTTGACTTGTTCCATATACAGTTTTAATCCTGTATATTCTTTTTCATAAAATCCCGTAAATTTATATACTTTAAAATCGATAGATGATACTCCGCCATCAATATCTACGATTAGTCAGGATTTTTTCTAAATATTCTTTTGTTAATCGTTTACACTATCAAAACATTTTCTTTTCTCAATCATTTCATAACATCTTAAAATAGAATCATTAAATATATAACAAATTTAGAATAGTCTGATTGAATAATCTTTATATAATTATGAACAAAGTTAATACTTTATAAAACGATATATTATATAGTCTAATTTCATTTCTCTAAAAAATTTATTTATTATTATCTTCAAAGATTAAATACCATTTAATTCATCATCACAAATTGCAACGTTAATCATAATATCCCCCCTATTATTTTTAATATTATACATTATTTTACATAATTACAAAACAAAACAAGGCACGTTTGTGTCTTGTTTCCATATGAATAGTCTTTTTTAAATTGAGTTTTGTATTTCTTCGAATGTTTCAGCGTTCAAAAGTAATTGTGATACTTGTTGTAGTTGATCCATGGTTAAGGTTGATAACCATGGAGATGCATCTACATGAAACTTAGTTTGGATGAGTTGATTCAAAAGCTTATTATAACCTTCTGCTTTTCCTTTTTCCTCTCCTATTTTTAGTCCTTTTTCCTCTCCTATTTTTATCCCTTCATCATAGTATCCTTGTTGAATAGCTTTTTGTTGTGCTTCTGCCATCTGGATTTGTTCTGCGAGTGTCCATATTTGTTCATTATCGCTCATTCGTTCATGTTTTTCCATAAGCTTTCTCACCACGCTTTCCTTTGTCTTTATTATATCATCGTCTTCATTGTTTTTAAAGAGATAACACATTTGTTCAAAAGCTGTTAATCCTGCTGTCTTTTTCGTCTTTACAATGTCGTTTATCACTGGTAAATGTATGTACGTTCTATGTATTAAGGCATGTGTACTTTCTACCTTTCCTTCTTCATTTCTCATTTGATACTTCATAATCAGTTTTCCTTTATCTTCAGAATAGTTATCCATAAAGATAATTTGATACACTGGTTTCAAATCTAGATAATCCTCTCCTTCTTTTAGTTGTTTCTCTAAAATCTTTGCGCCATAATACTCAAATCGATTCGTAAGATTTGTGAGTAATCCTTCAACTTGCATCTCCATGTCATATTCATTTCCATGGATGTCTTTTACGTGTACATCCAATATGATTTTCTTACCTGCAAGTGCTTCTGGATCCATTTCAGGATTTACCACAATACTATCTACTGGTTCAATCCCTGTAATCTCCTTAATCATAAAGTGGCGAATCATTTTGGAATCTTCATCTTGTGAAGATAGGGCGAATTTGAAGAACACATCATTTTTATAGCTTACTTTTGTTACATCTTTTGTAGCCATATATATCATCTCCTTTTTTGTTCTTACACTTTACATATACGAGATGAATTTTAAAATTCCTAAAAAATCAACAAACTTTATACTTAATTCTCAATACTTAACATATTGGATAGAAAAAAAGACTGCTGTGCAGTCTAAAGTGGTAAATCTTTTTTTTGAAAAGTTATAATTCCAATTGAGTAAAGACATATTCCAATACCAATCATATACATAAATGAATTCATATATCCACTTCCCTCAATTATTTTTTGTGTATCAAACAAGGTATTTAAAGTAAAATACTTTAACACATCCAAATCATCTGATAGCTTGATGAATAAAGAAATAACAAAAAATGCAATCGGAATACCCGCGCCAAGCGTTAAGGAACCCTTAGAAGTATTGAATATGCATGAACAACAAAAACAAATAGAGCTGATGACAAAATGATATAGAAAACATCCCACATTCATCATTAGAAAAGTGTCTGTATCTAATGCGCCTTTTTGAAATATATCCGCAGCTAGATAACCAATGAATGACGCAGTTCCCCACATTACCATTAGAGATGTAACAAAGTAAAAGGCTGATGTAAGTGTAATTTTTCTACGCGTCAATGGCGTCGATAACAAACAAGCCATACTACCTCGATCAACTTTCTCTGCAATCAAACGATTTCCTACCATAATCGAATATACCATTGGAAATACAATGGCCATTAATGCATAAAAGGAATTCGACATAAAACTTATAAGTGTGCCATTATTACCAAAGATATGACCTAACGCCGTACCCTTCGTCACAACCTTTAGATCTTCCACTGTGCTTGGTGTAAACACATAGCACATAACAACCAAAAATACACATAATATAAAAGTAAACGCACATAAAAACTTGAGATTGGATTTTATGGTTTGTCTTAATAGAGGAAAACTAATCATGATGTTCACCTCCATAAAACTGCATGAAATAATCTTCTAAACTGTGTTTTATTTCTTTTAAATATTTCAAATGAAAAGCAGATAAGGTACGTAATAATTCATTGATGCTCGCATCGTTTACATGTACAATCATTTGCAGCTTATCTTGTAGAACATCAGTTTTTTCGAATGGAAGCTCACACATCAACGCAAATTCTTCTTGTTTGAAGAACTCTATCTTATATGATTTCTTTCGACTATGACGTAATTCATCCGCATTTTTTTCTTCTATGATCCTTCCATCTTTGATAATACCAACTCTTGTACAAGTCCTTTCTACCTCATCAAACATATGAGAAGACATCAAAATTGTAGTGCCTTTCTTTTTTTCTTGTTCGATAAGTTCTACAAATCGATTTTGCATTAATGGATCCAATCCACTCGTTGGTTCATCTAGAATTAACAAGGATGGTTCATGCATAAATGCAGTCACAATCCCTACTTTCTGTTTCATTCCTTTTGACATACGTTTCAAGGAAACACTTGTATCAAGTTCAAACAGTTGGATAATTTCATCTGCACGATTCATAGATTTCATATGACGAAGTTTCGCAATCATTTTAATATATGCACTTGCCTTCATATCATTTGGAAAGGCTATTTCTCCTGGCAAGTATCCTACACTATTTTGTATTTCTTTTTGTTTACTCCAACAATTCTTACGTCGTATAGTAACACTTCCTTGATCTGCTTTGATAAATCCCATAAGATGTCGTATAGTAGTTGTTTTACCAGCACCATTAGGTCCTAGGTATCCATATACTTCTCCCTTATGAATCTGCATAGAAATATTAAAGATTCCCTTACCGTGTCCGTAATCTTTTGTTACATGATCTAGCTTAATGACACTCATACACAACCCTCCAAACTTCTAACAGTTATTTCTTATGCTCATTATAAAATTCTTTTAACTCGTCTTTTATATTTTGAGGCAAATCTTTTTTCTTAATTCCTTGTATCGCCGCCTCTAAAGAATATAAACGATGAATACAAGCACTCTCATCAATTTGTTGAATCTTAAGCCATGCTTGTTTTGCGCCTACATCTTTTAAGTCTTCTCCTGACAAAATACCTACTTCATATAATTGATCTACAATAAATGGTCCTAAATTTGGCAAACTTCTTAATTCACTCATAACGTCCTCCTTTGTGTTATCTTATAAAGTATATGAATAGTATATCACAAAATAGTTTAGAATCTAAAAAGCTTATGTTATGAGTTGTATTTTATAAGTAGTATTTATAAAGCAATACAAAAATGGGTGTAAAAAGAAGTTGCCATGGCAACTTCCTAATAGTTACATAAATGAATTCCTTATAAATCATCCACAAGAGCACTAGACTTCGCATATGCACTAGAACGTGCTTCGAAGAAGTCTGTTTTGATAAGATTGGCATTGGCATACATAGAAACCCACTCCATAGATTTCGGCTCATTTTCAAACCCTTCATATAAAACACCAAATCCTAAAGAAGTGCTTCTTAGATTTCCTAGGTAATGTATATAATCGGAAATCATCTCCATAGTAAGTCCTTCCATATCATTCCCTAAAACATATTCACCCCACTTGATTTCCTCTTCAACACCTTGACGTAACATATCCTTATAAGCCTCGATTAATTCATCACGAAATAGTTCAGGCTCTTCTTTTTGTAGTTCTAAAATCATGGAGCGAAATAACCAAAGATGAGTATTTTCATCACGGTTGATATAACGTATTTCTTGGACAGATCCAGGCATTTTGCCCATTCTTCCAAGGTTATAAAAGAACATAAATCCAGAATAGAAATAAATTCCCTCTAAGATATAATTCGCCATAATTGTTTTCATAAGATGTTCACCATCTCGATGCTCTTGGAAATCATTATATAAATCTCCAATGAACTTATTACGTTTTAGTAAGTGTTCATCATCTTTCCATTGATATAAAATATCGTTTCTTTCTTGAGGTGAACAAATGGAATCTAACATGTAGCTGTAGCTTTGTGAATGCACAGCCTCTTGAAAAGCTTGTATCGTTAAACATAGATTCACTTCATTCGCAGTAATATAATCTCCTACATTGGGAAGATTGGCTGTCTGTATGGAATCCAAAAAGATAAGAAAGGATAACGTTTTATCATAGGCGCTTTTCTCTTTCGAGGATAGCTTTCGATAATCCTTTACATCCTGGTTTAAGTTGATTTCTTCTGGAATCCAGAAATTGTTCATTGCTTGACGATACCAATCAGAAACCCACGTATATTTCATATTATTAAAATCATTTAGATTGGTTGTGTTTCCATTGATCATCATTCGTTTATTTACTTCTATATCTCCAAGTTCATTAAACAAGGGTTTCTTCCTTAATTGTTCTTTCATAGGTTCTCCTTCTAGGATGCACATGATTCGCATTCTTCTACTTCTAGTGATTTACTTCGTACATAATATATTGTCTTTACTCCATATTCCCATGCATGAATATACAATGTGAGCACTTGGCGTAATGTAAACTCATTGGTGATATATAGGTTTAGGGATTGTGCTTGATCAATATGACGTTGACGAATACCTGCAGCCTTTACAATCCATTCTTGATCAATGAGATGTGCATTCTTATATAACCAAAATGTTTGAGCATCTAAATCAGGCGCAACACGAGCAATCATACTTCCCTTTTTCTCTTCTAAATAATATTTGTTCATGATCGGGTCAACACCCGCAGTTGTCCCAGCAATAATAGAAGTTGAACTTGTTGGCGCAACTGCCATTAAGTACGCATTACGCATTCCCTGTTCATGCACTCTTTCTTTTAAGTCTAACCACTGTGTACTATCATATCCACGTTTTTCAAAGTAGTTTCCATTTTCCCAATCACTTCCTGAAAATACGCTATAACTTCCTTTTTCTTTTGCTAGAAGACTGCTTGCTTCAATTGTAAAGTAATTGATCTTTTCAAACAATTGATCTACAAAGTGAAGATGTTCTTCACTTTCAAAACGTAAATTTTGTTTTACTAGCATATGGTGATATCCACTCACGCCTAATCCTATAGGACGATATTTACGATTCGTGATCTTCGCATATTCAAGTGGATAATAATTTAAATCGATAACATTATCTAAAGCTCTTACCACAACACGTATTACATGTTGAAGTTCCTCTTCATTCGAAACATCGATATTTCCAAGGGTCAAGGAAGCCAAATTACATACAACGAATTCTCCTGCTTTGCTTTTCTCCACAATGATGGTTTCCCCTTGTACTTCTACAACTTCTTTTTCCAAAAGTTCAAACGGTTTCATGTTTTGTGCGATTTCTGTACACAAATTACTACAATAGATCATTCCTTCGTGTCCATTTGGATTCATACGGTTGACATGATCACGATTAAAGGTAAATGGAGTACCTGTTTCTACTGCGGACTTCAAAATCAATCTTACGATATCTTTTAAACTCATTTCTCGTTTCGAAATTCGACTGTCTTGTACACATTCAAAATATTTTTCTTCCCACTCTTCACCATAACTATCTTCCAAGTGGTAACCTTTTATCTTCGCAATTTCATGAGGACACATAAAATACCATGAGGCATTGATATCTTCTTTTACCATTTTCCAAAATAAATCTGGATAACAAACAGCTGGGAAAACATCATGTGCTTTCATACGATCATCACCATTGTTTGTGCGCAGATTTAAAAACTCTGGTAAATCTTTATGCCATGCATCTAGATACACTGCAACTGCCCCTTGGCGAACGCCTAATTGATCAACCGCTGTGGCAGTATCATTCACAAGTTTAATCCAACGTATAACGCCTCCTGCAGCTCCCTCAAAGCCACGAATATCACTTCCATTCGCACGAACCTTTCCAAAATATAGACCCATTCCTCCTCCATACTTCGAAACTTGCGCAAAGTTTTCTACACTCTTATAAATATTCATTAAAGTATCATCTACCGTATCAATAAAACAAGAAGATAACTGATGATATGGTTTACGAGCGTTTGACATGGTAGGTGTAGCCATAGTCACTTTCAAAGTACTCAAAATGTCATAGATTTCTTTTGCCCATTTCACACGATCTTTTTCAGGTAATGCTAAATGCATCGCAATCCCCATAAACATTTCCTGTGGCGTCTCTAAAATTTCATGTTGATGTGTCGTAATCAAATAACGCTTCAA
This sequence comes from Longicatena sp., assembly GCA_036639195.1. Classification (GTDB taxonomy): domain Bacteria; phylum Bacillota_I; class Bacilli_A; order Erysipelotrichales; family Erysipelotrichaceae; genus JAVWJF01. Next base: position 889 of record JAVWJF010000103.1, on the reverse strand, counting down.
GATTAAATCAAGTCCACTAAAGGTAAACAGATAATCTCTTTCATCTTTGATATATCGTCCCAATTCTTCAATCTCGCCCTCTTGATAAGCATTGGTAATATATTCCCCATAATATCCTTCTTTTGTTAGGTATTGTAACTTTTCTAAGAATGAATGGATGGCATGGTGTTGCATACGCGCATCAATCTCATTATGAATTTGATACGATAAAAAACAAGAGGCGATGTATTCCCACTTAGGAGCTTCTTTACGGATCAATTCTACACAAGCTTTAATTAGCATTGATAAACGTTCTTCTCCGTTCATATCATCCTTTAAAAATGTTTGTAGTTTCATCAACAAGTCTTTCATAGAATATGCATCTTCAGGATATTCTTTTTGTACACGTAAAAGGATTGGTAAAATTCCATCATCCTTCACAGCTTTTACAAACTCCTGTAATATCCCTCTATTCTCACTACGTTTTTGACGATATAAAATATAACTCTTTGCCTCTTTATAATACTGATGTGACATCAGTGTCTCTTCTACTTTATCTTGAATACGCTCTACACCAACATGCTCTACATCAGCCATTACACTCGTGCTTATTTCTTTTGTGATTGCATCTAATGTAGATTCTTCAATGGATGTAGATGTACTAAAAAAATTTTGAATAGAACCATCTCGTTTTATTATTTCCATATGCATACCTTCCTTATGTTAACTAGTATATAGAGAAATGTTATTTTTACGCAACTCTTTTGCCCAATCTACAAAATTAAAAAATATACCCTTTTAAACACATTGAAACCAATACCCGCCTTCTAAAATAAAGCACTGCAATTTCTTTGGTTATCATCATTTCAAAGGAAGGAAATTCATGGTAAAATACACCTAAGAGGTGAAT
>JAVWJF010000102.1:0-8009 GCA_036639195.1 Longicatena sp. | reverse complement strand
AATCATCAAAGATTAAGATGCTACATGCAGCGGGATAAGCGATATAGAATTGACAATCACAACAAGAAATTGCGGTTGGTTTATAAGTATGATAAGAACTTAACTGATAGGATTCCTTCATTTCTAATGTACACATTTACAATCCTCCTACTCTCTATGGTTATGATATGCAGGGTGTTTATTTTTGTGCCTACAGTTATTTTTGTTTGTGAAGCGTTTAGGAATCATTGATTAGGAATGATAAAAAGCCAAGCATCTAATATATACTTGACTTTTTCTTTTTTAATCAATTTTTAAGCATTTTTTCTTGTGGACAGGTTATATACTTCTATAATAACTTCATAATCATGATAAAGGCATTGGTTACATTTTGCGTTCCTGCAACGCCAGTTAGTACGTTCGCCCCACTTCCAATATTACGTAGTGATACTACTTGACCCGCTGAAATCGTAGCTATTGTTTCACCGGTAAATAAAATAGAGGAAGAAGCAGTTGTTGTAGTTAAATATTCTCCAAATGCAGAATTTGGAAAGATATTTTGATCTAAATAAAAGCTATAAGCAATTGGTAATGCACTTGTAGGCGATTCTAATAAAATGTTTAATCCAAAACTTATGCGATAAGTTCCATTTACAAGGATGTTGATATCACCCGTACTTGTAACAAAACTATAATAATTAGGTTGGTAGAATCCTTGTGCAAGTATTACTTTTCCTCCAGGTTCTACACTTTGTGAACCACCAAAAGAAAAACCGTTAAAGAATTCGACTCCCGCAGGGCCAGTAGGTCCTGTTGGTCCAGGCTCACCATCAGCTCCAGTATTTCCAGTTGCCCCTGTTGGACCAGTTGCGCCATCAGCACCTGTATTTCCTGTAGCGCCTGTAGGACCAGTCGCACCAGTAATACCTGTAATTCCAGTGTTTCCAGTAGACCCTGTCGGTCCAGGTTCACCATCGGCACCAGTGTTTCCAGTGGCCCCTGTTGGACCAGTTGCGCCATCCGCACCAGTATTTCCGGTTGCACCTGTTGGTCCAGTTACTCCCGTGATACCTGTAATTCCAGTGTTACCAGTAGCACCCGTTGGACCAGTAGCCCCATCAGCACCAGTGTTTCCAGTAGCGCCTGTTGGGCCAGTTGCTCCATTTGCTCCCGTATTGCCAGTGGCACCTGTTGTTCCAGGGTTTCCTGTTGCACCCGTTGAACCAGTTGCCCCTTTTACACCCGTAGCCCCTGTAGGACCAACAGGTCCAGTATTTCCAGTAGGACCACTCGCTCCTGTTGCACCCGTAGCTCCACGAAATCCTCTAGGTCCTCTTGGACCTTCACAACAGCAGATTGGTTCATCAATACATGGATCACAAGATGCAAAGAAAACATCATCTTCTATCATTTCATCACCTCATCATAGGATGTAAATACATTCCTTCCATAGGATATGCATTACAAAAAAGTAGAGATGGGCAATTGTCACGATAATAAGACAGCCAAAACAAAATTCGTGTTTGGCTGTCTTGAGATTAATACGTTTTAACGTTATGTTTGCGTGAATGCATTACAACGAACATACTCATGCCTAATGACATCAATACCCAAAATAACATGATGGCATCTTTCCATGCGAAGGTTTGGCCAAACATTGTAAAATAGGGTAGAAACTGTGCTTGTCCAGGATAAAAGGTAAGATGGAAAAATCGAGTGAAATGTACCATTTGAGCAGGGAAGAATAAATCTAAAATAGTCCCAGGAAGGATACTATCAAAAATGAGAATGTATCCTGTGAGTATGAAGATAAGCAGTAAAGGAATTACTGTTACAAATCGATTCTTACTAATATAAGAAATTAACATTGTAATACAAGCTGTTGCAATAGCAGAAATCATAATAAGAAGAATACCATTAAATATCATTTCTTTATAAGTGAAAAGAAACTCTGTTAAACCATTTGGAAAAAAGAACTGTGATTGTGCATAGACGGTGAAACCTACATCACTCATTGGTAAAAAGATAATTGACATAAGGGTGATGATACTTATTTGAAGAGCGACGATTCCTATGGCAAATAGTACGCCAGTGATGAGTTTCGCAATTGCTATATTTCTTGCTCCATGAAAGGATGGAGACATGATTTGATCTGTTTTATGTTGTTTTTCAATAGCAAATATGTTGGATACTATGAGTATGATAACTAAGAGTGAAAAAATATCAAGTTCATACATCGATTTTAGATAAAGATTGTTCCCAATATTACTACCTATGTCATGTGGAGCTTTTTGAAAACGATCAAGTAATGGTTCTATTGTAGCCTCTGTTTTTGATGAAATAGGAGCTTCTCCTAAGAATTCTTTACGAAGTTGTTGTTTTGTTAAGTCTGAGGCGTGTAACCATCTGGACAGTTCTTCGAATGAAGCAGTGTGATAAGTTATTTCATCAGGGTTCTCATTATATCTATAGACGTTGTAGATCGAGGAATAGAGTGAGGTTGTAGCATCGCCTTCCATGAAAATATCCAAACCACCAAATTTTAATTTATCAGTGCCTTCTATTGGTTGAGCCCAATATCCTTTATAGATAGAAATATAATTAGGAAAAATTTTATCAAATTCCTCTGTGGTATATCCTTCGGTTTTTGCTTTCTCTATCTTTTCTTCGTAGTTATCACCATACACCTTCAACATATATGCATGATCTACTTTGTCGGTAGAATACGTATCTATGATTTTCATAAAATCTTGATGCATTTTTTTTATGATAGAATCATTTAATGTTCCTGTGTAAAGGCGTTGTACCTTATCAGCTTCTTTCCAATAGTCAAGACCTTCGCTTATGTCTCCATCTGTATTTATATAGTTCTCCACAGGCAAATGTTTTGAAGGGCCTGTGTGATATATTTGATAACAATTATAGCCACTAAGTATCATTAGAACAAGCAAGAGAATACTATTAGCTTTGCTTTTGAATATCTTTTTAAACTCAGCTTTTATCAAACGTATCATAAAGAATCACTCTCTTTGAAATGATACAGGTAAAGATCATCTAAATCTGGTGTTGTTAAGGTTGCATCTGGGTGTGGTCTATTGTCAGAAACAATACGTAATTCAATCTGATTACCTTCATTATGACTTTTCACAATGATATGATGTTGCATCAGTTGAAGAGCTTCTTTCTTTGGTAGTGTTATTGTCCATACTTTATTAGCGATGGTTTGTAAGAGATCTTCTGGTGTATCATGAAGAATGATTTGACCCTCTTTCATGACGAGGATATCATCTGCAATTGTTTCAATGTCACTAACAATATGGGTAGATAAAAGGACGATACAATCTTGTGATAAAGAAGCAATTAAATTACGAAAGATAATGCGTTCTTTTGGATCTAAACCAGCCGTTGGTTCATCTAAAATCAATACTTTTGGCTCGTTCAATAACGCTTGTGCTATACCCACTCTTCTTAGCATCCCACCAGATAACTTCTTCATTTTTGTATTTCTTTTTTCTACTAAATTTAAAGTCCTTAAAAGCTCTTCGATTCTTTGTTTACCATAATCCTTAGATAAATTTTTAACAATGCTCATATATTCTAAGAACTCATACACGCTATAATGAGGATAATATCCAAAGTGTTGTGGCATATAACCGATATTAGCTGCGTAGATATCATATTGTGCCATAGCGTCGATTTCATCAAACATAATCGTTCCATTATCTTTTGGCAATAACCCACAAATAATTCGCATTAAGGTTGTTTTGCCAGAACCATTGGCACCTAATAAACCATGTACTCCTTCTTGTAAAGATAAATTGATATCGCATACGACTGGAGTCTTCTTAAATGCTTTATCAATATGTTCCAAAAGTAATTCCATACGTATTACCTCCTTGTTTTTTGGTTTTTAGATACAGTTGATACATACTTATCAGGTATAAAGAAATGATAATCGTGAGAATGAGAAGAGATATAGTACTTGTTATTTGAAGCATAGAGAATGAATTTACAAATATAAAATAGATTCCATAGAGAACTATATACAGGACAAGTGCTGAATAATAACCTTTTATAATTGGTAAGAGATATATCATTGCGATTTGTAACGCATACAAAGGAACAAGGAAGCATAAAATTCCTTGCGTTAAAGTAATTTGTTGATGAACCATTGGAAGCATCATGAAGATGAGAAAAAGAATACATTCCATACATGCGATACTTGCATTTTTCATTAGGAGACAACGTCCAGGGTGTAAGTATGCACTGGAGAGTAATTCTGTGGTGTGATAGAATGCATTTTTATAAAATTCATATAGCGCGAATAACCCTAGTGAGAAAAAGTAGATGGATACATAAATTAAAACGAATGTTCGATGAAATCCAGAGAACAGTAAAGTCAATAAAAAGCCAATTAACGCAAAGGATGCATACATTCGTATATCCATCATTATATAACGATTGAATAATGAAAGTAGGCTTGTGTTTTGTTTTTGTAGGATGTGAGATTGTTCTTGTTTACACAATTGAATGGTTGTTTCTAAATGCAGTTCATCAATCGAAATCATTTTTTTATGGTTTATCATATGCGTCACCTTCTTTCCATAATTTAGATAATCGTTTTAATGCGGCAGTATGTCTTGTTTTAATAGTAGAAAGGGGAAGTTGATAGCTATCCGCGATTTCCTTAAATGTCATTTGATGAAAATACTTTAATAGGAGAACATCTTGGTGTTCTTCTTTTAGTCCTTTGATATAGTACATAAGTTCTTCGTTTTGTATTTGATTTAAAATACTTTCGTGTACACTACTGTTATCACTAAGCTCATATGCTTTATCTGCTATATCTACACTTTGTTCACGCTTCATCTTTCGAAAATGATCGTGACAGAGATTACTTGTGATGCGATAAAGGTAATGTAAAGTTTTCCCTTCACAATGGTACAAAGGGAGTTGGCGAACAAAACGAAGGAATACTTCTTGTGTAATATCTTTCGCAATGTCATCACCTTGTAGCTTACGATAGGCAAAGCTGTAAATAGGAGGATATAGTTCGCGAATAAAGGAATCAAGTGCACGTTGATCGCCTTTTTTTATTTTGTTGATGATCATCTGTTCTTTCATAGCTACCTCCTATCTATATAACGAATCGTATGAGAATAAAGTTTTACTAAATGGTAAATTTTTTTAATAACACAACAGGATAAATTATACAGATTTTACAAATGTAAAAATAAAACTGTTATAATGTGACACAAATAATGCTTAAGGGAGGAACAAAAATGATTGAACATTTTATAGGGAAATCCAAAGAATTCATCCACGCACGTTTAATTATTCTGATTTTCATTTTCTTTATAGGATGTGTTAGTGGTTGGATTTATGAAGAAATATTTTATTATGTTAGCGAGAATTGGATAGGGAATCGAGGTTTTATGTACGGCCCATATTTACCTGTTTATGGTGTCGGGGCTGTACTTATGGCTTTATTATTACATAAATATAAAAAATATCCTTGGATCGTATTTATTATGGGAATGTTGATAACAGGAATCGTAGAATATATTACAGGATGGGGTATGTGGCAAATATGGAAACATCGTTGGTGGGATTATACTGGACTATTTATGAACATTGATGGTTTTGTTTGTTTGCGCTCAGTATTCACATTTGCGCTTGGTGGGTTAGCTCTAATTTATGTTGTGGAACCTCTGGAAGAATATATTGTCTCTTGTATGAAACAGAAGACTGCATGGTTTATTTGCATAATAGGAATTTCTATTATGTTAATAGATTTTATAATCACAATATTTACTCGATATTGATGGTTCAGGTATAGTATCCTTCTACATTTGTAGCATAAGAAAACGTTGTCAATTTTTTTGACAACGTCTTATGTGTTTCATGGCAGGGGTAGAGAGGATCGAACTCCCATCAGCGGTTTTGGAGACCGTTATATTACCATTATACTATACCCCTAGTTTTTACTGCCTTATTATAGTACCATAGAAAAAAAAGATTGGCAATAAAAAATCACGAAAATAAACGATTTCTAGCACTATGCAAATAAGGCTTTTGAAATGCTCTTTCCAAGTAGTACACCTATGATACAAAAGACAACACTAACCACTGCATAACTGCCACCAGCAAAGTAGCGATGCTTTTCAAAAAGCTGTACAGCTTCTAAAGAAAAGGTAGAAAAAGTAGTAAAGCCACCACAAACTCCAGTCTTTAAAAACAATAAGAGATCCTCATTGCTCGTATGTTCTTCACTGAACCCAACAATGCATCCAATTATAATAGCACCTAAGATATTGATGAACAATGTAAGGAATGGGAATTCGCTTTTTAGTGGTAACATGCTAATTCCATAACGCATCATAGCACCAATTGCTCCACCTAATCCAACAAATAACAAGCCTTTCATTTGCATCACCTCGTTTATAATATTACCATAGTTTCTTTACGTTTTATAAGAAAACCGTTATAATACAAAAGAAAGAGGTAATTATGAAACAATATACAACAATATTATTCGATGCAGATGGCACATTATTAGACTTTGATGCGGCAGAATTTCATGCATTGATACATACATTTGAAGCATATGGATATCCTTATAATGAGAGTATTCGTAATCGCTATTTGCAAATTAATAAAGAACTATGGAACGCTTATGAAGAGGGGGAAATAAGTCGAGAAGAAGTGATTTATTCAAGATTTGGAAAACTCTTTCAAGAACTAGGAATACAGGATGATGGCATCCAATTTGAAGATGATTACCAAGATCGTTTAGCGCATGGCCATGAAATGATGGAATATGCTATGGAAGTGGTACAAGGACTATATCAAGATGTTGACTTGTATATTGCCAGCAATGGAGTAAGTGCTACTCAGTATCAAAGATTGGATGAAAGTGGGTTACGACCTTATTTCAAAGATGTCTTTGTTTCAGAAGAAATAGGATATCAAAAACCGGATGTAGCATATTTTGATACGTGCTTTAAACGCATTGGTGAAGTTAATAAACGTAACGTGTTAATTATTGGAGATTCTTTATCAAGTGATATCCAAGGAGGTATCAACGCTGGTATTGATACGTGCTGGTATCATCCAAGGCAAGAGGTAAAAGAAACAACACTAAAAAGTACTTATGAGATTACCGATTTAAGGGAACTCTATAAAATATTAGGAAAGGAATGATGGATATGAGTGAACAAAAGAAAGTAGATACAAAAGCATTATTGGAAAGAAGTCGTCAAGCAAAAAGCAAACCACAATCGAAAATGTTAGAGAAGAAATTAGGTAGAAAGAAGAATACGGATAAATTTGGGAAAGTTAACTTCAATGGGTAAATAAAAAGAAAAGAAAATTTTAAAATGTACCCTGTAAAATGGATAGTATGAAAAAAGCATACTTACTCTGTTTTCAGGGTACATTTTATTTAGGGATTTCCATATCCATCGTTTTTCTCTTGTATCCCTAGAGGAAAACAACAATCCACAAGTTTCATTTCACAACCACAACTACATAATAGAGGGGCAATGCCAGCGTAAGTTTTTTCATAAAAGAAATTAGAAGAGCGTATATAAGTTTAGGAAAAGATGAAAGTGATAAGTTAGATTATGTAGGTTTACAAAAAAGATATGAGCAATGAAAATAGGGCTCTTATAAGGCTAGTAAGAATCACATAAGGTGTAAAATGGGGAAATATTTGATATAATAAAAAGAATAAATTCTGCGCAAATACCTAAGTGGATGAAGGGAATGAACACAATGCTACAGATCAAAGAAATTAAAAAAGAATATACAACTGGAAGTCTTGTGCAAACAGCACTTGCCGGGGTTAGTTTAAATTTAAGAGATAATGAGTTTGTTGCGATTTTGGGTCCTAGTGGATCTGGAAAAACAACACTTTTGAATATCATTGGTGGACTTGATCGTTATGATGAAGGAGATTTAATTATCAATGGGATTAGTACTAAAAAATATAAAGACCATGATTGGGATTCTTATCGTAATCATACAAT
>JAVWJF010000101.1:0-8053 GCA_036639195.1 Longicatena sp. | reverse complement strand
TGGTCCGATAAATGGAACTTTATCTTCACAGTTTTTCATAACAGCTGCTGCATAATATGGATCAATATGATCGTTGTGATAATGTGTAGATAATACAGCGTCTACGCTTGTTACCGCAAATGGATCGTACACAATAGGTGCTGCACGTAAGTTAGGTTGTGTCATTCTTCCACCTGTCATATTTCTCATTTGATGGAATTGATCCATTTCTTTTGTTTTCTTTGAACGTTTTCCATTTCCAAACCATAAATCGATAGAGATGTTCGTATTGTTTTCTGTTTTAATCCATAACCCAGTACAACCAATCCACCACATTGCGAAAGTTCCTTTTTCTACAACTTCTTGATCAATTTCTTCATTTAACCAAGTACCCCATTCTGGGAAAGCCCCTAGTATCCATTTTTCTCTTGTGATATTGTCAATTTGACTCATATGTTTTTGTCCTCCATTGTTGTCGTTATTTACATGCATGCATTTGGCCAAGCACTTTGTACACCTATATCATAATTACTAAACGTTCTATTGGCAATAGCATTTTATGAACAATTTACATATTTTATGAATATTTAATCATTTGTAAGCGATAGTCATTTTATTATATGATTGTTTATATGAATGTTTATATTGACATTACAGTTAAACAATCATATAATGACGATATAAAGGAGTGATTACTATGAAGTTTCTTAATCGTTTTCGCCTAAGCGAGCCAGCTCGCAAATACATTATGTATGCCATTTATATCATATTTACAGTATATACATTATACAAATTAGTTCTTGAGCCTTCAGCTGAAGGCAAGGTTGCCTATTTGATATTGTTACTATTTTTTATGGGAGCTGCCTTATGGGCAGAATATCTACGATATTTATATCAACATATGATAGCTTCCTTAACGATGGAATGCGATCATGCAAAAGCAAGACATTATTATAATCTATTAAAGAAAAAAGACATTCTTAAAAATTATAAGAATCCTCTATATATCTTTGATACCTTATACTATCAAGATATCAACCAACCAGACACCTGCTTATCTATACTAGAAGATCATGACAACATGTTTCGTTCTTCCCTTGATTATTTATTGATTCGTAATTATACATACTTCTTTTCAAATTATCGAAAAGGAAATCGTACACAAGTGAAAAAATATTACCAAGAAGTGATTAAAGTTCGTGGTGCGAAAATAAAAGGCACAAAAGTGAATCCTTTATATAGTTGGGAATTCATTGACGCGCTCTACTATTTAAGCACAAAAGATTATAAGAAAAGTCTTCATTGTTTTCATGATGTACATACCCAAAACTTTAATCATCGAGAACTATCACAGTTCTATTTAGAATATGCACGCGCATATATCGCAGTAGAAGATCATAAAAATGCTCGCCAAATGCTAGAAAAAGTTTTACAATTAAGTAATCAACTAACCTATAAAAAAGAAGCGCTTAAACTACTAGAAAAGATTTGAGGTGTGTTATTATGAAAATGAACAAAGCCATCGTAGATGAACGTAGGGATACGATTATGAGAGAGATTCAATCCAAAGGAAAAGCCCTTGTGGATGACCTTGCACAACAATTACATGTATCCGCCTTAACCATACGTAGAGACTTACAATATTGGGAAGAAAAAGGCGCAGTCGAACGTTTCTATGGAGGCGCAAAGCTAATTCAAAGCTTTGTTAATATCGATGATCCAACAATGTCTAACGAATTGTACAAACATGCCATCGCAAAATATGCGGCACAATACGTACAGGATGGAGATACTATTTTTATCAACACAAGTTCTACTGCTTTGTTGATCATTCCTTATATCAAGAATAAACGAGTCACCGTTATTACCAATAATGGAAAAGCAATCTTTATGGATCATGATCCTTTGTTAAGTATTTGCTTAACTGGGGGTGAACTACGTAATCCAAAAGAAAGTATGGTTGGTGACTTAGCACTTAACAACTTGAATCGCGTTTCTGCCACAAAAGCATTTTTAGGATGCAGTGGGTTTTCATTACATTCTGGAATGACAACCGCAATCTTACAAGAAGTGGCCATCAATGAAATGATGATCAACCGTTGTCTTGGAGAAACGTTTATATTAGCTGATCATACAAAGATAAAAAATGAACACAGCTTTATCAGTGGTAACATCCAATCATTTGATTACTTAATCACAGATGTACTAGCGGATGAAGAAGAATTATTAGCGATACAAGACGCAGGTGTAAAAACAGTTACACTAAATGCATTATCACGAATCGAACGATAAGCAAACACTCCTACATACAAAAAACTCTGCCAGCGCAGAGTTTTTCTATGAACGAATATCTTCTATGGTTGTTACTTTTAAATTTTCATAACTTCCTTCTACTTCATATACAATTTCATCACTACAAAGTTCCACCACTTGTGCATCATCACTCGCAACAACACCTTGTCGCATTGCTTTTTCATAACTCTCTATAATGAGCTTGGTTTCAAATGCTTGTGGCGTTTGTGCTTGTCTAAGATTGCTTCTTACAAACGTTTGAACCACTTTCCCATTCACTACTTCCTTAATGGTATCTTTTACAGGAACCATTAACAAACATGCTTTATGAACAGAAAGTTCATCTAAGATTCGTTTCAAACACTCTTGTGATAACCAAGGACGTGCACCATCATGAATCATAACATGGTCTTCTTTAACTTCCTTTAAACCGTTATATACAGATTCTTGACGTGTATCTCCACCAATGGTAAAGACGATGTCTTCCTGAGGAAATAGTTTCTTAAATACTTCCCTATCTTCTTCGCTTATCACTAGCACGATTTGTGTACACTGTGCATCTTTTAAGAAGATCGATACCGTTTTTTCAATGATGGTTTCTCCACTATCAAAGGTATACAAAAGTTTATTATATCCAAGACCCATACGGCTTCCACTACCTGCCGCAACTATCAATGCACTATACTTCATGCGTTTCCACCCTTTCCTATTTCTTGTTTCAAACGTTCTTCAAACTCACTCACTGGCATTGGTTTTGCATAATAATACCCTTGCACATAATCACATCCGAAATCCTTTAACATATCGATATGTTCTTTTTTCTCAATTCCTTCCGCCAATGTATGAATACCTAGTTTCTTAGCCATTTCCATAACATTTTCCACAACAATCTTCGTACGTTCTTTATAAATATCATCCACAAAGAAATTACGATCGACTTTAATAACATCAACATCAATATTCTTTAACAATCCCAAAGAGGAATACCCATTCCCAAAGTCATCCATCGATACACTAAATCCTGCATCGTGTGCTTGCGTTAAAACATGTACTAATAATCCTTCATTTTCAAAGAAGATCGTTTCCGTTAATTCCAATTCAATATACTTTCTTGGGATCTGATAACGATTCGTTATATCTACTAAATCTCCTATAAAATTCGCATTGTACAAGTGTAATCTTGAAAAGTTCACTGATATACATACGAGTGGTAGTCCTTGTTGAGCCCAACTTTGTAGGATTTTGCATACATGTTCAAACATATATAAATCCAATTTAATAATAAAACCATTTTCTTCAAATAGAGGTATAAAGGAGCCTGGAAATAATAGGCTTCCATCCTTTTGACGCCAACGAACCAGTGCTTCTCCCCCAGAAATAAGTTCATCCTTCAAACGATACTTCGGTTGTATGTGCACTTCAAACTCTTCATGTTCAAGTGCTTTCGCCATCGCTTCTTTAATTTCAATGCGGCGTTTTGTTTCTACTCGTACGGCATCATCATAATAAAATTCTACAATATCACTATTTGCCACTAAGCTTTTTGATTGACGATGTGCATAATTCACTTTTTCATAGACACTAGAAATATCTTTTTCTTCGCTATCTACAATATAAACACCTGAGTGGAAACGTATCAAATGATCAAAATCAGAGCCCATTAATTCATTAAAGTTATCTACGAATTTTTGACGGATCTCCGCTAAGAAATTCTCATGTTTATCTTGCATCATCACAATAAATTCATCTGCACTAATACGTGCATATGCTTCTTTATTCATATCTAAAATTTCATGTAATACATCAGAAATATTTTTTAATACGGCATCTCCTGTATGAAACCCCAAACGATCATTGATAAACTTAAAGTTTTCAATATCAAACTTCACACAGATATACGAAGTAGTTTTACGTTCATTCAATAAACGTTGCGCAATATACTTAAATGCATTAAAATTCGCACAACCCGTTAATTCATCTTCATACGCAATCTTCACAAGATTTTTTTGACTCTTACGATTCTGTAAAATAATGAACATGAGTAATAGAATAAATGTAATCGCAGTTAACACAACGATTCCTATATTTCTTATTACAATACGGTCGGTATATCTAGTAATAACTGCTTTAGGTACCAAGGTAACTGCATACCAATCCTCAATTCCTATTTTACAGTATGCACCAAGACGCTCTACATCATTCCATGTATAAGAAACAAATCCTTCTTCATCATGCTTCATCTGTTCTTTGATGGCACTAACCTTTTCTTCTCCATCTTGTGAAGCATCAATTTCATCAAATAAGTCCGTTAGATCAGATGATGAATCTGTTCCATCACTAGGGTATGCAATTGGAGATCCATCCTTCTTAATAACATAAGAGAATCCCTCTCCTCCAAATGTCTTAGAACTCAATATTTCAATAAAATCATCATTACGATTGGTCGCAAATATAACACCCGCTATTTCCCCTTTTTGATAAAAAGGAACAGCATACACATTGATATAAGCCCCACCTACTTTATCTGTTAGGCGATCACTTACACTATCGTTTCCTTGAATAGCTTTTTTAAAGTATTCCCTATTCGCAATACTAAATTCTTGTCCATCGGTGGTAACCGCATTCCCTTGTAAATCTGCGTATCCCATACGTTTAAATGAAGAACGAGAACTTTCTGATTGTAATATATCAATCGCAAAATCAATTGAGAATTCATCTTCCTTACCAATCACATTGGATATAGCAGCTAATTTATCCAAATGTATTTGTACTGTTTTCTGCATAATACTTGCATTTTGAGAAGCAATTTCACTTAAGAAATTCTTGTTTAATGCACTCACATCTTCATTCGTACCATGGATGAAGTAAAAAGAACCTCCCACAATCGCTACTGCGGAAATGGATATAAAAAGTATAAATGTAAGAATATTCTTTGATATTTTCTTTTTCAAGTTAACACCTCATATCTTCATATGTAATAAAAGAACGAATATATAGTTTATTTTACCATAGATTGTAATTCCTAGATAGAATTATGTTAAAATAATGACGTAGAAAAGAGGGATATCATGAAACATATTTTAAATGAATTTAAGACGTTTATCATGCGTGGGAATGTTCTTGACTTAGCGGTTGGTGTCATCATCGGTGGGGCATTTCAAAAAATCATAAGTTCTTTAGTGAATGATGTAATCATGCCTATTATCACCATGATTACTGGTGGCATTAATTTTACCAATTGGTTTATTGCGCTTGACGGAAATACTTACGCAACCATTGCAGAAGCACAAAAAGCAGGCGCATCCACTTTAAATTATGGTACCTTCCTAACAGAAGTCATTAACTTTTTAATCATGGCATTTGTTATCTTTGCGATGGTAAAGACTATGAACACGCTTGCCAGTCGTGTGAAAAAGGAAGACGTTGTAGAAGCAGCACCAACCACAAAACAATGTGAATTTTGTAAAAGTGAAATCCCAATAGAGGCAACTCGTTGTCCACATTGTACATCTAAACTTGAAAAACAGGAATTGTAACGTTCGTTACAGTTCCTGTTTATTTATTCTTACGATGTTGTATATGATAACTACATTCCATCAACACTTCGTTTGGCATAAACTTCGTTAGAAAATAAGATGCCTTCATTAAAACTCCTGGAATAATTAAAAGTTTTCGGTTCATCATACCTTCTAAAGCATCTTTCGCAACACGTTTGCTTTTTTTCCCGCGCATCATAAACTTAACGTTCGCGACTTTATCAAACTCCGTTCTTACAGGTCCTGGACATAACACAGAAATAGAAACCATACTACCTTTTTTCTTAAGTTCTTTATGAATCCCCATACTCAATCGTAATACATAGCTTTTGGTTGCGTAATAGGTCGCCATTAAAGGACCAGGCAAAAATGCCGCAGAAGAAGCTACATTTAGAATCATTCCTTTATCATTCTTCACAAAATCCTTCAGAAATAACTTAGTTAGAATATGAACCGCTTCTATATTGGTGCGAATCATCTGTAATTCTTTATCTAAATCGGTTGTATCAAATTCTCCAAAATCACCAAATCCAGCATTATTGATTAAAATATCCACACCATCATATTTCACTCGTTCATATACTGCACGACACTGCTGTTCCTTACTTAAATCCGCAACAATCACATCGACTTCAACGGATAATTCTTCTTTCAATTTCTGTAAACGATCTCCACGTCTTGCGACCAACACAAGATCACATCCTCGTTTCGCTAACTCTTTCGCCATATCTCGGCCAATTCCACTACTTGCTCCTGTAATAAGTGCTTTCATTCATACACCTCCTAAATGATATATGGCAACACCATGGTTGCTAAACCTAAGAATAAGAAAAATCCCATAACATCGGTCACTGTAGTTACAAACACTGCACTTGCTAAGGCAGGGTCTACATGGAACTTTTCAAGAATAATCGGAATAAAATAACCCGCAAGATTCGCTAATATCATATTGAGTAACATCGCAATACCCGCAACCGCTCCAAAGATTGGATTGCTCTCCATTAACAATGCGCCTCCCGCAACCAATAGTCCAATCACAAGTCCACTTAAAATTCCAACCGCAAACTCCTTAAACAAAATTCTCATCGCATTCTCTTTGGTCAAATCTCCCAAAGAAATCCCTCGAACAACAATGGTCAATGTTTGTGTTCCGGCATTACCACCCATACCCGTAATAATTGGCATAATGGTAGCTAACGCAACATATTGTGCAATGGTACTTTCAAACAAACTCACCGTTGCGGCTGCTAGTACAGCAGTAAATAAATTTACAATTAACCAAGGAATACGACTTTTAAAGGATTCTTGTGTTGTAGAATCTACACGTTCTTCTTTATTAACCCCACCTAAATGGTGAATATCTTCTGTATTCTCTTCTTGAATGATATCGATGATATCATCGAATTCTACAATCCCCAACATATGATTTTCATCATCCACAACAGGCATTAAGATGAACCCATACTTTTCAAATTTATGAGCAACTTCTTCTTGGTCCTCACTATAATGCAAGGTGATAACATTGGGATTGGTAATTTCCATCATCGGTGTATCAAAAGAACTTGTAACAATATCACGCAGAGAAACAACACCCTTCAATACATCTGTGTTATCCACAACATATAGATAATAGCTTGTCTCTCGATCGGTATTTTTCTGTAAATAATTTAACGTTTCTTTTACTGTATTTTTTGCAAAGATTTTGATGAACTCTGTTGTCATGATACCGCCGGCACTTTCAGGCTCAAAACTCATCAATTTTCGAACATCCAACTGATCTTCATAGTCCATTTTTTCAAGGACTTCTGCGACTTCGTCTTCTTCTAATTCTCCGATCAAATCTGTGATTTCATCACTCGACATTTCATCCAATATATTTTTTTGACGAGCATCCGATAGTTGTTTCAATAATTCATACTTATCTTCGTCATCTTCTTCTTCGACTACATCTGCTAAAACATCATCTGGCAAACGACCTAAAATCTTATCCGCATCTTCTTTATGCGCATGCAAAAGGTCCAAGATATCTGCAGGATGTATGG
Source organism: Longicatena sp. (assembly GCA_036639195.1). Lineage (GTDB taxonomy): Bacteria > Bacillota_I > Bacilli_A > Erysipelotrichales > Erysipelotrichaceae > JAVWJF01. Next base: position 204 of record JAVWJF010000101.1, on the reverse strand, counting down.
TATCAATGGTGTCCTTAATATCTTGCGCGCTTCCATGCAAAAACAAATCAAGCAATTCTTCTTTTGTAACTATTCTCTTCATATGGTCTCTCCTTTAATAGGAGGATCTAGCACATCGACGGTGGTAAATGATCCTCTTGTGTTTGATTCAATGATGTTTGTTTGGGTTCTGGATGCATATTTACCACCACACTTTCTTTTCCA
>JAVWJF010000100.1:7665-8129 GCA_036639195.1 Longicatena sp. | reverse complement strand
TGAAAAAGGATATTGTATACCAAGACGGTGTTGCATTCTCAAAAGATATTTGTAGTGCAAGAACTTTTATCTTATCGAATATAGAAAGCTATACTATAGTAATCTTTCATAAAGAGATTTTTAAGGGGAAAAAGATTTGTTATATTCATGATGTAGCATTCCATGCCAAAGCGATCATACTTCATGAGAAGAAGGGGATAAAGAAGATAATAAGATTAAAAATGTAGTTTATAAGAAGTATAGTAAACCTGTTTGCTCAATAAATTGAATTTGTGTTAGAATATAGGTGTCGAGATGTTGAATGGAGTGTTGATATATGAACTGTAAAATAACAATTAAAGAAGTTGCCATGCGCGCGAATACGTCCAAAACGACAGTTTCTTTTTACTTAAATGGGAAGAGAGATAAGATGTCAGAAGAAACAAAAAAAAGAATTGAGGATGCCATAAGAGAAACCAATTACC
>JAVWJF010000100.1:0-7655 GCA_036639195.1 Longicatena sp. | reverse complement strand
CGTTCTTTGAATTCCAAAGGTACAAAATTGATTGGTGTTATGATTGGAGATATAACAAATAATTTTGCTAATCAAATTGTAAAGGGCATTGAAGAATTTTCAAGAGAGCATCGCTACCAATTGATTGTTGGAAATAGCGGTTATAATTATCAAAATGAAAAGGATTACGTAAATCGTATGTTAGCAATGGGAGTGGATGGATTTATTATCCAGCCTTCCACACAATTTGGAGATTTACTTCCACAACTTAAGGGAGAAGGGAAACAAGTTGTCTTTATCGATTCACAAGTTTCTATGAATAAAGAAAAATGGGTCAAAACAAATAGTTATGAAGCTATCCTTGAAGCGTGTGATAACCTCATAAAAAAAGGCTATAATGATTTTTTGTTGATCAGTGCAGATCCTACTGTTTTAAGTACACGAATGGAACGTATCAAAGGGTTTAAAGACGCTTTACAATTACATGGGAAAACATGTAAAGAATTGATCGTGGAAGATGATATTGAAAGTAAAGAAATGACTGCACTTCTAAATTCAAATTTGAAGTTTGGATCTAATACGTTGATTTTTGTCGCAAACTGCTTTTTATTGCCAAGGGTATATGTAGCTTTGCATGACTATCGTAATTTAATGCCTCATACATTAGGGTTGATAGGTTTCGATAATACAGAGTGGAGTAATCTAGCATATCCTAGTGTTTCTTCCATTGTACAACCTGCTTATGAAGAAGGGTATCAAGCCGCTAAAATTTTAATAGATGCAATCGAAGATAAACATGAAGAAGCACCCAACCAGATTTTAAGATGTAACTTCAATTGGTATGAATCCACTAATCTAAAATAAGGAGCCTGCAAGTGTTGCAGGTTTTTCTATAGGTAGATAAAAAATGATATAATGAATACATATAGTTAAGAAAAAGCATATTTGATGAGTGATAAAATATGTTTTTAGAATATGGAGGCATATATGAAGAAACCAATGAAGAAAGTTATGTTATCCATAGCAATTGTACTTGCTGTTTATGGGAGTGTGTTATCGTGGCTAGATTTACGTGGGGATTTTTTAGATATGATAGTTTTGTTGATGTTCCTTGGGGTGTTATGTTTCACAATATTATTGATTTTATGGTTACCAGAATTGAGAGTTCACTGGAACTCGAAAGAGTATAAAAAGAAAATGGCAACATTAAAACCTTCTTTATTGACACGTATATGTATGTGGAAGGTACTTTGGATGAAATGTATCTATCAATATGTTTGTTTATCTTATTTAAAAAAGAAACCACATCATACACAAGCTATGATGGAAGATGTATTGTTTCTAATGCAATATGAATCTATAAAGAAACACTATGTACCAATGTTGTATTATAAAATACATATAGTAAAGGAACAAATATACGTATCCTTTTTAAGCGATTTAATGAGTGTAAAAGACTTGAAGGATGTTTGTGTATATTATCGTAGGCTTCCTGATTATAGTAAATTTATGCCACTATATAAGAATATGTTGAGAAAATATCAAAAGCTTACACAAGAGGAATTACGTGAAAGAGTTCTAGATATTTTAGAAAAGGAAACATTAGATACAGATTTCTTTTGTATGAAAGAATGTCAGAGTGATAAATACCTAAGAAAGGCAAGAAAGGTAACGTTTGAAGAAGAACATCCAGTAAAAGATTCCCTTCATATGATTCTTACGGGTATGACATGGATGTATGTGTGTGCTTATGTGTTTCTTGTTTTTGGTTGCATTCTTCTCCATGATAATAGAGTTTTCTTATTGTTAAAAGCTTTTCCTTTGGTTGTTATATTTGCTTATATTATATATGTCTATGATGTATATAAATTTCGGAAACCTACGGAATTTGAAGAGGTTGAAAAAACAAATGAATAACCCTTTTTATCTGCTTTATTAAGAACGATGGGAAAAGGCAAAAATTCTGTTGAATTGCCTATAAAAAGGACTATAATGAAAGTATAAACCAATATAAAAAAGGAGGTTTTTGGATGAAACAACTGAATGAAAAAGTGGCGATTGTCACAGGCGCTGGACAGGGAATTGGTAAAGGAATTGCCCTATGTCTAGCAAAGCGAGGAGTGAAGGTTGTATGTGTTGGTAGACGTATTGACCCAATTATGGCAACAGTGGAAGAAATTAAGGCTGTTGGTGGAGAAGGTTTTGCAATGTCTTGTGATGTAGCAGATCGAGCAAAAGTTAAAGAAGTTGTAGAAGAAACGGTAAAGAAATATGGAACTGTGGATGTAATGGTAAATAATGCTCAAACATTACCTGGAGTTGCGACAGTGGAAGATACCACATATGAAAATATGTTGTTAGCTTGGCAAGGTGGAACCATTGGATCTTTGAACTTCATGCAGGAATGTTTTCCTTACATGAAAGAACAAGGGGAAGGGCGTGTAATTAACTTTGCATCTGCGACAGGTATGTTTGGATATGCAGGGCAACTTGCGTACGCTTGTAACAAAGAATCTGTTCGAGGATTAAGTAAAATCGCCGCAAAAGAATGGGGAAAATATAATATTACAGTAAATGTTGTTCTTCCTGGTGCAGAAAGCCCTGCAGCGAAAGAATGGGCAAAGAAGTTCCCAGAAAAATACGCAGAGATTTTAGAAGCTCAACCAATGAAACGCTTAGGTGATGCAGAAGATGATATCGCGCCAGTGATTGCTTTCTTAGCGGGCCCTGATAGTAAATACTTTAGTGGACAAAGCCTATTATTAGATGGTGCTTATTCCATTATGCCTTAGACACAACAGAAAAATGTTTGGATGACGGCAATCATGTTCGCTTAACTAAGAAGGATGTGATTGAAATTATTGACAGAGATGAAACCTATGATGTAGCTATAAAAGTGAGAGTAAAAAATATTGTTTTGTATCAAATGGACCAATATTCTTATTTGTTCCACTAAATAGAAGCCTTGTGCTTCTTTTTTCTTTTCAATTCAAGCATTCAATGGTATAGTATATGAGGATATTTATGCCATTTTTGTGTGCATAATATAAATAGTAAAACGAGCGTAACTGGAGGTATTTGTATGAGCGTTATGATAGAAAGATTAGAAGGTATGGTGAATCGTTATCATGAAATTAATGAAATGATGATGTCACCAGAAATTGTATCCGATAGTAAACAGTTGGCGAAACTTGGAAGAGAACAAGCCGATTTAACACAAGTTGTGGAAACTTATCAGGAATATAAGAGTAGTGCAGAGGCTTTGGAAGAAGCGAAAATCTTATTAAGTGAAGATGATAAAGAAATCAAAGAAATGGCAAAAATGGAAATCGAAGAATTAGAGCCAAAGATTGAAGAATATTTGGAAAAATTAGAGATTCTTTTGATTCCAAAAGATCCTAACGATTCTCATAATGCGATTATGGAAATACGTGGGGCAGCTGGTGGAGATGAAGGAAACATCTTCGCAGGTGATTTGTTCCGTATGTATAGTAGATATGCAGAGAGCCAGGGATGGAAGGTTGAGATGATTGACAGTGAAGTCTGTGAGGCTGGAGGTTTTTCTCTAATTTCTTTTATGGTGAAAGGAAATGATGTATATGGGAAGTTTAAGTTTGAATCAGGTTCACACCGTGTACAACGTGTACCTAAGACAGAAAGTCAAGGACGTATTCATACATCCACTGCAACTGTTTTAGTATCTCCAGAAATCGAAGCTGAAGATTTTGATATCGATATGAACGATTTAGAAATTGAGACTATGCGTGCAAGTGGAGCCGGTGGACAGCATGTCAACAAAACCGATTCTGCAGTACGAATCGTACATAAACCAACAGGGATTCAAGTAAAATGTCAAGATGGTAGATCACAACATGAAAACCGTGCGACAGCATTGATGACGATTCGTTCCCGTATTTATGAGGAACAACAACGTAAATTAGAAGAAGAACAAGGGGCAGAGCGCCGTAGTAAAATTGGAACGGGAGATCGTTCTGAGAAAATTCGTACGTATAACTACCCTCAAAATCGTGTGACAGATCATCGCATAGGGTATAACGTCAATCAGTTAGATCGTATTATGGAAGGTAGAATGCAAGATATGTTGGATGCTTTAATCAGTGCAGACCAACAAGCTAAAATTGCAGGACAACAATAATGAGTACGTATCGTGAAGTATTAAAAAAAGCACAAGCGCAAATGGAAGAGGCAGATCGTGGTGAACAGGCTGCATTTCTATATTTATTAGAACTAACGAATAAAGAAGCACACAATCTTTATATGGAATATGATGAAGAAATGCATGAAGAGGATATAAAGACTTTTGAAGATGGTATCCAACGTCTTGTGAAGGGTGAACCACTAGGGCATGTCTTAGGCTTTGAATGGTTTTATGGATATCGTTTCACTGTGAATGAAGATGTGTTGATTCCACGTCCAGAAACAGAAGAATTAGTTGCGAATATATTGGCGTCTTATGATGAACATTTTTCAGACGCTACGAATGTAATTGCAGTTGATGTAGGGACAGGAAGTGGAGCCATTGCGATTTCTGTAAAGAAAGAAGAACCAAACATTCATATGATTGCGACGGATATTAGTGAAAAAGCTACAACGGTTGCGAAAATGAATGCACAACAAAATGATGCAATTATTACGACGATGGTAGGAGATATGTTAGCTCCGCTAATTGATCGTGATATTAAAGTTGATATTCTTATTAGTAATCCACCCTATATTCCTAGCGGAGAAACGATGGAAGATAGTGTCGTTAATTATGAACCTCATGTGGCTTTGTTTGGTGGAGAAGATGGACTCAAATTTTATCGTATGATATTTGAAAATGCACACAAGGTTTTGAAAGAAAAAGCCTTCATGGCATTTGAAATGGGATATGATCAAAAAGAGCGTTTAAGTGCACTAGCTAGCGATTACTTTCCAGAGGCAAAAATTGAAGTAATCAAAGATTTGAGTGGAAAGAATAGAATGTTATTTGTGTATGTAAATTTATAGAGTGGAAACACTCTATTTTTTTTTGTTATTCAATAAAAATATGGGGGAATCTATGAATTTGAAAAAAAAGTAAACACATAGACGAATATATATTATAATTAACTAGATAGATAAAAACGGAAATTCAAAGAAAGGGAGATTTGATTCTTTGGTTATTTCTAAGTTATTAGATAGGGGATAAATTATGCAATTTATTGGATTAGATGAAGCTTTTTATGAGAAAAGAATGCAACATAAAATACCTTTTGAAAAGAAATTCAAACGTCAGCGTTTGGCATTAGGATTTGCTGTTGCTAGTATGATAGCAGGTATGATTTTATATTTCTTTGTACCGATTACAAAAGGAAATGTAATCGTAATTACCTTTGTGTCATCTGCTATCCTAAGGATTGCTTGTCTTTCCTTAGGTTTATATACATCTTATAAAGAGATGAAGCCTTTTTGGAATTTAATGAAATTATACAATCAACCAGATCAGATTACGGTGTTTCCAGATTTTCATATGGAAATAAAGTCGTATACGGGTAATTATATTGATATGAGTTATGTTCGCGCCTTTCATAAGAATACTGTTCATGATTCCTTAACAGTAGAGTATTCATACGGTAATCAAGGTGGAAATTGTCCTTTGACATATGAAATATCTTATGGGATGAAAGATTTGGCAACCATAGAAACTTTGTTAAGATTTAAAATTAAATTACAGAAGAGCGAAAAATTTGCGAATGATTCTATGAAAAAGATATTTCAAATGGAACCATCACTACGTAATCGTTTGTTTGTAGATGAATTGAATTCTGGAGACTTATTGATGCCGATTCGTTTGGTAGAAAAATCAGAATATAATGAACACTGCATGCTTTTGTTTAATGATATTTATGTGAAGTATGAAATTGATGATCAAGGCTATCTTTGTATGTATACATCTAGGCAAGAAATGAGTAAACAAACACTTCAAGAATACCCACAAAGTGTTCATGTGAGTGTCAAACATGTTTATTCTCTCCTTACTCAGAATTATTCCTCAATATTTAATGAATCAAATGCTGACTTTTTTATAACCATTAATCGACATAATGAAAAGGTAAATTTAAGTAGAGTTCAATTAAGTAAGATGTTACTGATACATGAACAAGATAAAGTATCACAGTTATATAGAGCGTGATGGAAGGGAATAACAATATATGGCAATTATAGGAATAGATTTAGGAACTACAAATTCTTTGGCAGTAGCGTTTCAACAAGATGAAGTAGTAATGATACCCAATGTATATGGTGATTATTTAACACCTAGTGTGGTAAGTGTGGATGATGATGGACAAATCATTGTAGGCAAATCAGCGAAACAACGCTTAATTACACATCCAGAAGATACCACATCCTTATTTAAAAGAAATATGGGAACAAAAGAAAAAGTAAGACTTAAGAATCAGGAATATTTACCAGAGGAATTATCCGCATTTGTTGTGAAACAATTGATTTCAGATGCAAAAACATTTCTTCAAGAAGAAGTCAGTGAAGTTGTCATTAGTGTTCCAGCATATTTTGATAACGAACAAAGAAGCGCAACGAAAAGAGTTGGAGATATCTTAGGAGTAAAAGTAGAACGTTTGATCAATGAACCAAGTGCTGCTTCCATTGCTTGTCATTATGGAAACAAAGAAGATGAAGCATTTGTCGTATTTGACTTTGGTGGAGGAACACTAGATGTAAGTGTTGTGGATTGTTTTGATAATGTTGTAAGCATTTGTTCTATTGCTGGAAACAATAAACTTGGCGGAAGTGATTTTGATAAAGTAGTTGCCTTGGATTTTTGTAGGGAACATAACCTTTCTTTTGAACAATTAGAAAAGAAACATCAAGAAAGTTTATTGTTTAATTGTGAGAATGCAAAAATCGCATTGCAAAACCAAAACGAGACTACCATTGAAATGTATTTGAATGAGAAACATTATACGTATATACTAACGAATACAAAACTAGAAACATTAGGAACGCAGTTGTTTAATAAAATGAAAGCAGTTATTGCGGAAGCAGTAAATTCAAGCGGATTTGATAAAGATGAAATAGATAAGATTGTTATGGTAGGTGGGTCTTGCCATATGCCAATAGTTTCTAACTTTTTGATTAAATTGATGAAAGTTGATGTGTATGAAAATGTAGATAAAGATTATATGGTCGCGAGAGGTTTAGGTATTTATGTAGGGATTAAACAGAGAAGTACAAGTATTAAAAACTTAGTGCTTACTGATATATGTCCTTTCTCTTTAAGCAATGCCGTTTATAATAGTGATAATTCGGCTCGTGATTTATCTTCTGTTATCATTTCGAAAAACAGTGTCCTTCCTGCCGTTAAAACAAAACCTTTTCACACCATTGATAAATCACAAAAAGAGGTCAGAGTTTCCATTTATCAGGGAGAGGGTATTTATGCGGATCAAAATAAGTTATTGGCAGATCATACAATTAAGTTACCTAATAATGGAAAGATAGAAGAATTTGATATCACCTTCATTTATGATATAAACTCCATACTATGTGCAGAAGTTCGTTTACATTCTACAGGACAAGTGTATACATTTGGAGTTGGTGATACGTATGTTTCAACGGAAAGCATCAATAGTATCAAAAATGCTTCTCTGAAATTGACGCTTGAGCCAGAATTG
>JAVWJF010000099.1:0-8187 GCA_036639195.1 Longicatena sp. | reverse complement strand
TTTTACAACATAGAAGTTACATGCATATAAAGCTCCCGCAAGGGCTGCTAATACCGCACCGATTACAAACGCAATCGTTTTATATTTTGTTGTGTTGATACCCATTGCTTCAGAAGCAATTTCATCTTCTCGAATAGAAATACATGCACGTCCTGGTGCACTTCTAGAAAAGTTTAGAACCACAAGCATAGCTACGATGATACAAACTACCAACAATGGCCAAGTTGTTAGTTTGGGAATTCCAAACAACCCCGCAGCTCCATTGGTAACTTCCATATTCAATACAACAATACGAACGATTTCTGAAAATCCAAGTGTTGCGATTGCCAAGTAATCACCCTTTAATCGAAGTGTAGGAATTGCGACGATCAACGCAACGATAGCACTGATGACTCCTCCAATCAAAACACCGATTAAAAATCCCGCAATGGTTGGATTTGCTTTGGTCACAATCGCTGCCGCATAAGCACCAATACACATAAATCCTGCATGACCTAAAGAAAATTGCCCAGTAACTCCAATGATTAAGTTTAGTGATACCGCGAGAATAATATTGATCCCAATGGTATATAACGTACTTTGATAATACAATCCAATCGCTCCAGATTGCATCGCAAGTGTAAGTGCAGTAAGGATAACAGTCGTTGAAATAATCCAGCACAAATTTAATTTACTAAATATATTTTTCATATGACTATACCTTCTCTTTCACATTCTTACCTAATAAACCTGCTGGTTTAATGATAAGAATTAAGATGAGGATTGCATACACAACTGCATCTTTATATAAAGAACTTCCATAGGCCGTAACAAGTGCTTCTACAATACCAATAAAGAATCCACCAAACATTGCCCCAGGTATGATTCCAATACCACCAAATACCGCCGCGACAAACGCTTTGATACCTGGTACCATTCCCATCAAAGGATTGATAGTATTATAATACATCCCGACCAATACACCACCAGCTCCAGCTAGTGCTGAACCAATCGCAAATGTGTAAGATATTGTTGCGTCTACATTGATTCCCATCAATTTTGCCGCATTCGCATCAACAGATACTGCACGCATAGAACGTCCTACTTTTGTTTTCTTTACAATGAAGGTCAACACCAACATAAGCGCGATCGCGATCACAAAAATATAAATCTGTTGTGCTTGTAATTGTAAACCAAAGAAATTAAATGTTTCATTTCCGATGGTTGAAGGATAAGTTTTTACTCCAGGACCCATGATTTTTTGTGTAGAATACTCAATAAAGTAACTAACACCAATGGCCGTAATTAAAGCCGCAATACGAGTCGCATTACGAAGCGGTTTATACGCAATACGCTCAATTAACACACCCAATACTGCACATAGGATCATGGAAAGAGCCAATGCCACAAAGATATTCAAATGAAATTGTGATATGGCAATAAAGCCAATATATGCCCCAAGCATATAAATATCTCCATGTGCGAAGTTGATAAGTTTGATGATACCGTATACCATCGTGTAACCAAGTGCTATCAAAGCGTAAATACTACCGATTGATAGACCATTGATCATTTGTTGTAAAAATTGTGTCATAACATCACTCCCTATACTTTAAAATAGGAGAAAGTATCTTTCCCCTATTTGATGGTTCATAAATTGTTCTCTAAAATTATTTGTTTGGATCTACTTCAACAGCTTCTTTCTGAACACCATTTTCAACCTTAACTACTAATGCAGCTTTTTTAGGTGTATGTGTTTCATCGAATGTAAAGCTTCCTGTAACTCCACTGAAATCAAGTTTCGCCATTTCTTTTTGAGCTTTTTCGTTATCTGCAGAACCAGCCTTTTCAAATGCTTGAATCATTACATTTGTCGCATCATATGCTAAAGCTGAGAACATACTAGGTTCTTCGTTATATTCTTTTTTGTAATCTTCAATGAATTTTGTCAATGCTTCACTTGCACCTACTGTTGTATATGCAGTTGTAAAGTATACATCGTTCAAGTTTTCAGCACCTGCAAGTTTTACAAGGTCTGTTGAATCAAATCCATCTCCACCAACGATTGGTGTGTTAATACCTAATTCTTTTGCTTGTTTGATGATCAAACCAACTTCGTTATAGTAACCAGGAATATAAATTAAATCAAAATCCATATCCTTGATTTTTGTTAACTGTACTTTAAAGTCTGTATCTTTTTCAACATAGTTTAATTCAGTAACGATTGTTCCACCTTTTTCCTTGAATTTCTTCTGGAATGCAGCAGACAATCCTTTTGCATAATCAGAACTAGAGTCTGATAATACCGCTACTTTTTTCTTTCCTAATGTATCCGCAGAATATGCAGCCATTGCAGCTCCTTGATAAGAATCTTCGAAACATACACGGAAAATATAATCGTATACTGTTTTGTCTTTTACATTTGATAATGTTACGTTTTCCGCAGTTGCACTTGGTGAAACGATTAAGACTTTGCTATCGTTTGCAATCTGATAAGTTGCTGCTGAGTTTCCAGAAGTTGCTGGACCAACAATACCATTTACACCATCTGATGTAATTAGTTTTGTCGCAACGTTTGTTGATTCATCAGATTGAGATTTGTTATCTCCTTCTACATATGAATATTTTAATTTGTTGTCTTTGTTTTCATTTGCTTGTTTAATCGCAAGCTTAGCCCCTTTGAATTCAGGTGTACCATAGTTTGCAGTTCCTCCTGATAATTCAAAGTTTAAACCGATTTTAACTTCGCTACCTCCAGTTGATCCTCCTGAACCTGAGTCTCCACCACAGCCGGCAAGTGTTGTAAGTGCCATACATGATACTGCAGCCATTGCTACAATTTTCTTAAAGTTTCCCATGTCTCTCTCTCCTTTTCAATCTTCTATCCTTCAAATTGATATACTTATTATATGAAAAACTCTCCTTTTTTACAAGTCCTTTCTTTATTATTTTCACAAATTTTCATGAATTTTTCCATTTTATTACATAATCACATTGTTTATCACTTGTGAACACCTTTTATTTTCCGATTATAAACAAGAAACAAAAAGAAAAGCACTCACGTGCTTACTCTTCTAAATCCTCTCCATTACTCTTAATCACCTTTTGATACCAATAGAAAGAATCTTTTTTATATCGTTGTAACGTTCCTGTATGTTCCTCTTCTTCACGGTCCACATAAATGAAGCCATAGCGTTTTTGATACCCATTCAACCAACTTAACAAGTCCGTACATGACCATGTACAATATGCTAAGATTTCACAACCTTCTTGAATTGCTTTCTTTAATTCTTTTATATGTTCTCTCAAATAAACAATACGATAAGGATCTTGTATCGTTTTATCTTCTTCTAATTTATCGAATGCCCCTAGCCCATTTTCAGAAATAACAATTGGAAGCCCATAACGAGAAGTAATCATTCTACAGCACATACGAATTCCCATTGGATCGATGGTCCAATCCCAATCTGTTGTTGGCAAATATTCATTTACTGGGTTCTTATATAAACCAGGAACACCTGGTATTTCACTCGTACCTTTTTTGCCTGTAGTATTGAAACTTCCACTGGACGCAATTCCATCAATTGGATTATATTCTGCCACAATTGTTTGATAATAGTTTACACCCATAAAGTCTAATAATTTTGCGGCTTCTCTCATAAACTGCATTTCTGTATTGGTAACTTCTGGCGCAACATTCAACTCGCTCAAATACGCCCATGCTGCTTTTGGATAATGTCCTAGTGCATATGCATCCATCCACCAATAGTTTTGTAAATCATCATAATCTTCTTTAGCTAATGCATTTTCAGGACGGCAGTCTTTCGCATAACATGGAGAATACGCAAAACTAGCGCCTACCATTGCGCTTGGATACATCTCCTTTAACGCAACGACTGTTTTTGCGTGTGCTACAAATGCATGATGATTGACCTGATAGAAGGTCTTCATATCGTCCACTTTTCCAGGAGGATGCACACCCTTTAACCAACCTAATCCTGTAAAGATATTTTGTTCATTCATGGTAATCCAGTATTTTACACGATCACCATAACGACGTATGATAGTCTTTGCATAGTTCACAAAATCACCAATAATACGATCATTCTCCCAACCACCATAATTATCTTCTAATGCTTGTGGCATATCCCAATGATACATCGTTACCATCGGTTCAATGTTATATCGCAAACATTCGTTAATTACATCATCATAAAACCGTAATCCTTCTTCATTCACTTTGCCATTGCCATCTGGATAAATTCTTGTCCATGCAATGGAAAAACGATATGTTTTCAAACCCATTTCTGCCATCAATTGAATATCTTCTTTATAACGATGGTAGAAATCTACTGCGATATCTCCGGTTGTTGCTTTGAATGTTTTACCAGGAATGCGTACGAATTGGTCCCAATTGGATACACCCTTTCCTCCACTGCGATAGCCTCCTTCGATCTGATAAGCTGCTGAGGCACTTCCCCATAAAAAATCCTTTGGAAATCCTTTCCCATTTTTGATATACATGACGCCACTCCCTTTCTAGTATAGTTCTTGAATAATGGTAGTTTCAAACTCAAAATACTTCGGTATGCTTCTAGCAATAGAATACTCAAATATCTCTGAACTATCCAAATATGCAGTCTGAATCACTTCTGCCACAAAATCGTTATCATCCATATGAAAGTACTGTTTTTCTATTTCGTTAGGACGCACTGCATGTACTGCGACATGAGCACTTTGAATAGTTAAATGTAATTCTTTGGTAATGTAATAATAAATAGATTCTTGTACATGCTTCGCCTGTAACCCTTTGATGACATTAATCGGCATCCAAGTATATTCTAAAATACGTGGTTCATCTTCAATGAGTCGTACACGCTCTATGTTATAGATAAAATCCCCTGGTTCAATATTTAACTGTTCCGCAAGTTCTTCACTACACTTCTCAATCTCGAATTTCAATACAATGGATTTCATATCACGCACAATCTCACGTTTTGCAGTATGAATATTTTTCAAGGAAGAAATATCTGCCTTATTTCCTTCACTACGCTTTACCAAGGTACCTAATCCACGTTTTCGAACAATATAACCTTCGCTTACCAATTTATCCAATGCTTTTTTTACCGTTAACACACTACAATTATATACACTTGCGAGTTCTTCTCCTGTAGGCAACATGGTGTTAATCGCATATTCCTGTTCTACAATCTTCTCTTTGATAGCACTGTAGACTTCCATATATTTTGGGATCATAGGATTGTATTCCCTTCTGCATATTGTTCCTCACAAAGTGCACTTCCTTTTTCGAGTATTTCCATAACAGCTAGTGTTTGTTCTTCTTTTACAACACGTTCTTTTCCAAGTACGATTGCATCATACAAGGCATCGTACACTCTACCATAATCTCCACGCACACTTGCTATTTTTTCTTCGTGTAGTTGTTCATGTTCATCTGCATATGTGAGTACTCCATATTCATGGAAGGAATCGATACCAAAGTCTTCATGATCAGGCAAATAGAATTTCTTCAAATCCGTTTCTTGCAAGTCCTTTGTTTCTTTCACAAACATCCCCTTTTTTCCATAGGCTACAAAACTTGGTCTACTCTTCACCCTAAAAAAGCTAGATTTCACTGAAATCTTCAAACTTTCTCCATAAAACAAATCCAAATCAAAATAATCGTTCATCTTTCCTTTTCCACATAAACACTTTACCTGATAATCTACACTATCTGGTATTCCAAAATAAGAAATCACTTGATCTAAGGTATGACAAGCGTGTCCATATAGAAAGCCTTCATATCGTGAATAGGTAGAATTGTAAACTGCCTGTGGACGGTAATAATCGAAATGCATCTCCATCTCATAAAGCTCTCCTAGCTTATCTGATTCTATAACACTTTGTGTTGTTAGGAAATCACTATCATAGCGTCTATTTTGATAACACTCCGCAATCTTTCCTTTTTCTTTCGCAAGCGCAAAAATCTCTTGTGCTTGCGAAAGAGTCATCATAAATGGTTTTTCAACGAGGACATGTTTATCATGTTGAAGTACGAGTTTTGCATAGTCGTAATGTGAATTTTGCATCGTACAAACTACAATCAAATCAATTTCCTTATCTTCTAAAAGCTCGTTCAAATCACTTGTGTAATGGACACCTTCTATGGTATCCCATGCTCGATGATCTGGATTTCGTTCATAAATTGTTTTTACATGTAAACGTTGTTTTCTCTGCAATACAAATGGTAAATGATACCGGTTTGTACTTTTCCCATTTCCAATATATCCTATGGTCAACATAACGCACACCTCACTTTATATACTTCATTATAAAACATTCATATATGAATTTCAACAAAAATATATTTTTATATATTTAAACATATATACTTTTAATCGTTAGAAATTCGTAATTATTTTTTTCTTGCATTATTGATAAAGCGTAGTATACTAAAAACAGTTATTGCGAGCCAAGGAGTGAAATTAGGACGTAATGATGAGCGCCAGGACCGATGGGTCGACGAGGTTAACAGTTATCGAAAGTTTCGGCGGGTACTGTTACGGTTCATGTGAATCGATAGAGAATAGACAAAGGCCACCAATCATAGGCTACAAAAACTATCTCACCACATATACTTTTAGTATGCAAACATAAACTAATGGAGGAAATAATTATGTGTGGAATCATTGGCTATGCGGGATTATGCAAAATCTCGAATAGTGTTTTAATCGAGGGCTTACAGTCCTTAGAGTATCGTGGATACGACTCAGCCGGAGTAGCACTTGTTCATAATGAACAGGTAGAAATCATCAAAGAAAAAGGAAACGTACGTTTCTTAAAGGAAAAATTAGCGAAGTCTAATATACCGAGTGGAATGTTAGGTATTGCGCACACCCGCTGGGCAACACATGGAGAACCTAGTGAAATCAATTCTCACCCACACCAAAGTGGAAGTGTAACTCTAGTACACAATGGTATCATTGAAAATTACCACGAACTAAGAACCATATTAGAAGAAGTTGGTTATACCTTCCAATCTCAAACTGACAGTGAGATTGCGGCATCATATATTGATTATTGTTACCAAAGTGCAAAGGATAAACAAAAAGCACTTGCCAAGGCATATCATGCCTTCCGTGGTTCCTTTGCCTTTGCGATCATCTTCCACGATGAGGTAGATGCCATTTACGCAATGCGTAAGAACTCCCCACTAATTTTGGGAGTTGATGCGGATAAAGCCTTTTTAGGTAGTGATATATCTGCGTTCTTAAAATATACCAATCGTTATATCTTATTAGAACACGAAGAAATCGCAAAATGTTCAAGTGCAGGTATTATTATCAAATCTTTGGAAGGTGACTTTATTCAAAAAGAAATCTTAGAAAGTGATCTTGATATCAAAGATATTCAAAAAGATGGATTTGAACACTTTATGTTAAAAGAGATTCACGAAGAAAGTGAAGTCGTTAAGAAAACCATCCATTCTTTAATGCAGGAAGATATCAGTGAATTATTAGATAGTATGCCAGATATGTCAAACTATGAAAGTCTTCATATTGTAGCTTGTGGTAGTGCAATGTATGCAGGTATGATTGCGAAAAGTCTTATTGAAACAAAGGCAAGAATTCAAGTGGATTGTGTTTGTGCGAGTGAGTATCGCTATGCAAACCCTATCTTTAAAGAACATACTCTTGTAATCGTAATATCACAATCAGGAGAAACAGCAGATACCATTGCGGCATTACAACTCGCAAAACAAAATCAAGTGGATACTCTCGCGATCGTAAATGTTGTAGGTTCTACCATTGCACGACTTGCGGATCATGTTATTTATACAATGGCTGGTCCTGAAATCTGTGTCGCTACTACCAAAGCTTATTGTACACAAGTTGCTGTACTATCTTTGATTGCTTGTAACTTAGCATATACCCAAGGCTTCATCAAAGATGAAGAGGCAAAAAGAATTTCAAAAGAAATTCAAGAATTACCTGCGATTATGGATGATTTAATTCATAACGAACAATATGCAATCCTTGCCAAGAAAATCACAGATCACAACAATGTATTCTTCATCGGAAGAGGATTGGATTATTCCCTATCCATGGAAGGATCTTTAAAGCTAAAAGAGATTTCCTATATTCACTCAGAAGCATATCCTGCTGGAGAGTTAAAACATGGAACCATTTCTCTTATTGAAGAAGGTAC
>JAVWJF010000098.1:0-8369 GCA_036639195.1 Longicatena sp. | reverse complement strand
TAAAAAAAACCTTCCTACGTCATATATAAAGTCCTCCTACATATTCTAAAATGAATGAAATAGTTGCCTATGTGTAGATTCTCGTCTATAATATAAGAAAACATTTACAAAGGGGTTGTAAGAAAATGAAACAAATGAAAGATGTTAACAGAATTGTTGTGAAAGTAGGTTCATCTACCTTAACACATGCAAATGGTGGATTAAATTTTCAAAAGATCGATCAATTAGCTATGGTGTTGAGCGATATTAAAAATAGTGGTAAGGATATCATTCTTGTATCTAGCGGTGCAGTTAGTGCTGGAGTAAGTAAACTACAAATGAAATCACGCCCAACTTTGATGCGCGAAAAACAAGCAGCTGCTTCTGTTGGTCAATGTGAATTGATGTTTATATATGATAAGTTTTTCTCTCAATATGGACAAAAAATCGCACAATTACTGATAACAAAAACAGTTACCAATGATGAAACATTGCGAACAAACGCAATTAACACATTAGAAACTCTTTTAGAATATGGAGTGATTCCTATTGTAAATGAAAATGATAGTGTCGCTGTAGATGAAATTGCATATGGTGATAATGATACATTAAGTGCTGTCACTGCTTCTATTATCCATGCGGATCTTTTAATATTGTTAAGTGATATTGACGGTCTCTTTGACGATGACCCTTCAAAAAACCCAAACGCAAATTTGATACCTGTGGTAAGCACTATCGATGAATCCATCGAATCTATGGCAAAAGGTGCTGGTAGTAAACATGGAACTGGTGGAATGGTTACGAAAATACATGCCGCAAGATTTGCGAATGAACGAGGTATTCCTATGATTATTGGTAATGGAGAACGCCCTGCCATACTGTATGATATATTAAACAATGACTATCGAGGCACTTTATTCGATATTGAGGAGGAATCATCATGCAATTAGAAGAACTAGGGAAACGTTGTAAATCTTCAAGTGCGCAGATTATGAACGCAAGTTCACTTGAAAAAAATAAAATACTAGAAACAATCGCAAATGAATTACGCAATCATAGCGCAGAAATTATAGAAGCCAACAAAAAAGATATAGAGGCTGGAATCGCAAATCAAATGAATGCTGGTTTAATTGATCGTATGAAGTTAGATCAAGCGCGTATCGAACAAATCATTGAAGGAATTTATCAAGTAATGCAACTAGAAGATCCTATTGGTGAAATCATCGAAATGAAGACTACATCTAATGGATTGCAGATTGGTAAAATGCGAGTGGCGTTAGGGGTTGTTGGAATGATTTATGAAGCACGTCCCAACGTTACGGTTGATGCGGCCATTCTATGTTTAAAAGCTGGTAATGCAGTTATGTTGAGAGGGTCTAAGGATATTCTACATTCAAATGTAGTGCTTGTTTCTCTGATGCGAAAAGCATTAACAGATTGTGGATTCAACGAAGATATCATCACTTTGCTCGAAGACACTTCTAGAGAAACAGCAACAAAGTTTATGAAATTAAATCAGTATTTAGATGTTCTAATACCAAGAGGTGGCGCAAATCTAATAAAAACAACCGTGGATCAAGCAACTGTACCAGTGTTAGAGACAGGTACTGGTAATTGCCATGTGTTTGTTGATAAAGAAGCAGATTTAGAAAAAGCTACTGCTATCATACTGAATGGTAAAACAACAAGAACTTCGGTATGCAATGCGTTAGAAAGTGTTTTGATTCATGAATGTATATCCGATGATTTCACCATAAAATTACTTCAAAAACTAAAAGAAAAACATGTTGTCATACATGCGGATGAATATATCAGCAAACTTGATAAAGAGTGTATTCTTGCTACTGAAGAAGATTATTACAAGGAATATCTCGATTTGGAAATTTCTATTAAACGAGTTATTTCTCTTGATGAAGCTATCCATCATATTAATAAATATAGTACTCATCATAGTGAAAGCATCATTTCTGAAAACTATACGAATGTTAAAAGATTTTTGCGTGAAGTTGATAGTGCTTGTGTATATGCGAATGCTTCCACTCGCTTCTCAGATGGTTTTGAATTTGGTTTAGGTGCTGAGATAGGTATAAGTACACAGAAATTACATGCTCGAGGCCCTATGGGACTTAAGTCTTTAACAAATGAAAAATTCATTATTCTTGGTGATGGACAAATAAGAAACTAGCACAGATGATGTGCTTTTTCTTTACTTCCAAACGTCTAAAGGGAACGAGCTAGCGCCTCGTTCCCTTTCTTTATGGTTGTTTTCACAACCTATGCCTGGTATCTATATAATAATCAAAACAACCAACGCTTTCAATATAATATAAGATATATTCTAGTTCTCTAAATGTGAGATGATAGCATCTCGATAATCCTCTGTCTTAGCATTTCCATGCAAATCAGGAGTTAATGCATTTGCTTCCTGAAGTACTTCATCTACCGCTTTACGAATCTTAAATGCAATTTCATGTTCTCCAAGATGTTCTAACATCATACATGCAGACCATAACAATGCTGTAGGATTTGCAATATGCTTACCAGCAATATCTGGTGCTGAACCATGCACTGCCTCAAACATAGCATAGTCATTTCCAAGATTGCAACTAGGCAACAATCCCAATCCACCAATTAAACCTGAAGTTAAATCAGAAACAATATCACCATAAAGATTAGGCATTACCATGACATCGAATGTTTCAGGACGCATAACCAATTGCATACAAACATTATCCACAATTTTATCATCCGAAATGATACTTGGATATTCTTTGGCGATTTCCTGGAAGATATCCAAGAACATTCCATCACTCATTTTTAAAATGTTTGCTTTATGTACACAAGTAACTTTCTTACGATTATTCGCAACTGCATATTCAAATGCATCACGGATGATTCTTGTACTTGCTTTACGTGTGATAATTTTCTTAGCATGAACTGTATCAGCATCTATTTGTTCTTCAATTCCAACGTATAAATCTTCAGTATTTTCTCTAAAAGTAACGATGTCCACATTTGGAAATGGTGTTACTACTGCAGTATTTGATTTTGCTGGACGAATATTTGCATATAAGTCATATTGATTACGCAAGGTAACATTTAATGAACGAAATCCTTTTCCTATTGGTGTTGTAATAGGTGCTTTTAAAAGAATCTTGTTTTTTTCAAAAGATGCGAATGCTTCATCCGGAATCAATTTTCCATTACGGTGATACTCAGCTTCACCAACTTCGAAACATTCATATGTAATTGGGGCTTTTGCAGCCTCCAATATTTTTAATACTGCATCACAGATTTCAGGACCGATGCCATCTCCTTTAAATACTGTTATCGTCTTCATTATTTCTCTCCTCCATTGGTATATATTTCTTTGTTGTTCCTACATATTTCGTCGCAGGACGAACAATTCTTCCATCGTACAACTTATTTTCAATATTATGAGCAAGCCATCCAACAGTTCTAGCCATGACAAACAATGGTGTAAATAAATCTTCAGGAATTCCCATCATTTCATATACAAAGCCACTATAGAAGTCAACGTTACTAGAAACATTAATTCCTTTCACATCTAGGATAACTTCTTTCGCACATTGTTCAAAGCGTTGATAGAAAGCATATTCTTTCTCTTTGCCTTTCTTTTCCGCCAATTTTTCGATATATCCTTGTAATACTTCACTACGTGGATCACTTAACGTATAAATTGCATGTCCTAATCCGTATACTAAACCAGAATAATCATAGAATTGCTTGTGCAAAATACGATAAATCAATGCTTTGATTTCGATTTCATTTTCACAATATCCTATTTCATCGATAACAGCACGCATCATTCCACTTACTTTTAAGTTTGCGCCTCCATGACGTGGCCCTTTTAAAGAACCAATAGCGCCTACGATAGAAGCATAGATATCTGTTCCAGTGGAAGAAATCACCACATTGGTAAAAGTTGAGTTGTTACCTCCACCATGATCCGCATGAACGATTAAGATCATATCAAGTAATTGTGCTTCAAGTTTTGAAAAGCTATGATCTTTACGAAGCATGTATAAAATATTTTCCGCAATTGATAAATGTGCTTGTGCAGGGTGGATTACCAATGACTCTTTATTGTATTTATGCATTTTACTTTGATAAGCGTAGCATAAAATAGATGGCAATTTCGCAACAATATTAATTCCCTGTTCCAATGTGTTTTCCACAGTGATGTTATCTGGAGCGTCATCATAATCATATAATCCAAGAACTGCTTGTTGGATACGATTCATAATGTTTTTACCAGGCATTTGTAAGAATTTAGATTCTAAAAAGTCATTTGGCAATTCATAATGAGATCTCAACAATTCACAAAAACCATCCAGTTCTTTTTGACTTGGTAAGTACCCAAAAAGTAATAAAAAGCAGGTCTCTTCATACCCGCATATCGTTTCATAGTTTCTACCCTTGATTATATCACGAAGTTCGATACCACGATAATAGAGTTTACCTTCATCATCCTGTTTTACATTTTCAACTATTTTATATCCGACAACGTCTGCAATCTTTGTTAAACCGACACGTACACCGGTACCATCCTCATTACGAAGACCCTTTTTTACATCAAATGTACGATATAGATCGTTGGCAATATCATTGTGTTCTCTAGCTTTTTGATAGAACGAATTTAATAGATCATTCATAGCATGGCCTCCTTTTGCAATATTCTTTCAATATTATATCATATTTTTCATAAAATCAATGAAATATTTTCATTTTTCATGGTATAATAATCCTTGTATATGAGAAAGGAAGAAGATTTATGCCAACAATTACAGAGAAAATATTAAAAGCACATCTTATCGAAGGTGAGATGAATCGTGGTGAACCAATCGCCATCCATATGGATCAAACATTAACACAAGATGCTACAGGTACCATGGCGTATCTACAATTAGAAGCTATGGGAGTGGATCAAGTAAAAACTGATATATCTATTAGTTATGTAGATCACAACACGTTACAAAGTGGCTTTGAAAACGCAGATGATCACAAGTATTTACAAACCGTAGCTATGAAACATGGAGTTCGTTTCTCTCGTCCTGGAAACGGGATTTGTCACCAAGTTCATTTAGAACGCTTTGCAAAACCAGGAGCAACCTTATTAGGAAGTGATTCTCATACACCAACTGCTGGAGGTATCGGATCCATTGCGATTGGTGCTGGTGGATTAGATGTTGCTTGTGCAATGGCGGGTATGCCATTTCATTTGAATATGCCAAAAATCATCAATGTGAAACTAAGTGGAAGTTTAACAAAAGGTGTTAGTTCAAAAGATATCATACTTAAAGTATTACAAATTTTAAGCGTTAAAGGTGGCGTTGGAAATGTAATTGAATATAGTGGAGATGGTGTTTCTACCCTAAGCATTCCTCAACGTGCAACCATTACCAATATGGGTGCTGAATTAGGCGCAACTACTTCCGTTTTCCCAAGTGATGAAGTCACTTATGAATTCTTAAAGAAACAACAACGTGAAAATGATTACACAGAAATCAAGGCAGATGAAGATGCTGTTTATGATCAAGTAATTGAACTTGATTTAAATACTTTAGAGCCAATGATTGCAATGCCTCACTCTCCAGATAATGTATTACCTTTATCTGAAGTATTAGGTTTAAAAGTAGATCAAGTTGCGATAGGAAGTTGTACAAACTCTTCTTATATGGACATGATGAGTGTTGCCAATATGTTACATGGTAAAACAGTAGATCCAAGTGTTTCCTTAGTTGTATCTCCTGGTTCTCGTCAAGTTCTTCACATGATTTCTCAAAATGGAGGACTAGCGGATATGATTTCTGCTGGAGCTCGTATTTTAGAAAGTACTTGTGGTCCTTGCATTGGTATGGGACAATCCCCTATTACGAATGCATTATCTCTTCGTACCTTCAACCGTAACTTCTATGGAAGAAGTGGTACCTTAAGTGCTAAAGTATGCTTAGTTTCTCCTGAAACGGCTGCCGCAAGTGCATTGGCTGGATACATTGTAGACCCTAGAACTGTGGATTATACATTACCAGAAGAACCTGCTAGCTTTACCATCGATGATCGTATGGTAATCATTCCTGACAAAGAAACAGCAGAAGAAACAGAAGTTATTCGTGGTCCAAATATCAAACCATTACCAATCAATACACCATTAGATGATACAATTGTAAAACAAGTTATGATTAAAGTTGATGACAATATCACAACAGATCATATTGCACCTGCAGGCGCAAAAGTTCTTCCTTATCGTTCTAACATAGAAAAAATAAGTGAATTTATCTTTATGAACGTGAAGGAAAGCTTCCATGATGATTGTTTAAAATATGGTGGTGGATTTATCATTGCTGGAAACAACTATGGTCAAGGAAGTTCTCGTGAACATGCCGCATTAGCTCCTATGTACTTAGGAATTAAAGCTGTGGTTGCGAAAAGTTTTGCTAGAATTCATCGTGCAAACTTAATCAATTTCGGTATCCTTCCTTTTACCTTTATCAATGAAAGTGATTACGATACAATTGATGAAATGGACGAATTAAAATTAAGCGATTTAATGAACTTAAAAGAAAACACACCTGTTACAATGATGAACCTTACAAAAGGTATCTCTTATCAGATTGCTCATAATTTAACAGCTTTAGATATTGAAACTATTAAAGCAGGTGGAACATTAAATCTTATCCGACAAAATCAAAAATAAGAAAAGATGCGAGAGCGTCTTTTTTTTGAAACATTTTCCTTTCCCATAGGGTATAAATAGTAGAATGGAGGGATTTTATGAAATCTAAACGTATAGGTTCAATTCTACTAGTTTCCTGTGTATTGCTTGGATGCTCTGTCAATAATGCAACAAGTGAGCCAAAGAAAGAAATACCATTATCAAAGGATATGATAAAGTCCGCGAAGCAATTTTCTAGTGAGAGTGCAGCCTTCCTACTAAACAAACAAGAAAACATTTGTTATTCTCCTATGAGTGCATATCTTGCCTTAAGTATGAGTGCACAAGGCGCACAAGATACAACTCTAAAAGAAATCCAAGAAGGATTAACCTTCAATGGTACAAATGAATCTTTAGCAAAACAAAGTAAAGATTTAATTCAATCCCTAAAACAAAACGAACATATCCTTTTAGGAAATTCTCTTTGGATAGATGCTCAATTTAGCTTAGATTCCGCATGGAAACAAACATTAGAAAAACAATATCTTGCGGATACCTTTTCAGTTGATTTCAATAACGAAAACACAAATATACAAATGGTGGATTGGCTCAATAAGCAAAGCAAAGTTACATGGAATATCAACTTACCTATTCAAAAAGATACCAAACTATCTATCATGAATACGATTTCACTGCTGAATGAATGGGAACAACCTTTCACACAAGAACTTACAAAACAAGATGATTTCTATCAAGCAGAGAATACTACTATAAAAGCAGATTTCATGCATATGTTAATAGATAGTCCATACTTAAAAACAGAAGACTACGAAAGAATACAACTTCCCTTAAAGGATGGTAATCTAATGTATTTCTTCCTACCAACACAACAAACTACAGTAGAAGATGTATTACAAAGCGATTGGTTAGAAGAATTCGATAATAAACAAGCAGAAGAAAGTAAGTTAATAGACCTTGCTCTTCCTAAATTCAAATACAATACAGACTTAAATTTAAAAAGCATGTTTCAACACCTTGGTGTTCAACAAGCCTTTGAACAAAATGCGCAATTCAAAAATAACATATATATTTCCTCCATCCTACAAGGCACACAAATGGATGTGAACGAATTTGGTGTAACAGCCACGAGTTATACAAAAGTTGATTTAATAGAAACCGCAAGAAATCCGGAGGGTAAAGTATCATTGAATTTCAATCGCCCTTTCTTATATGTTCTAACAACCAAAGATTGTCTACCTCTATTTATCGGTAGTGTCTATCAACCAAAATAAGCAGACTCCATATGTGGCGTCTGCTTTTCTTTCATTCCTATATACAATATGTATTATGCTTTGTTCTTTTTATAATTCTTCTTCATTTCTTTTTCACTTTCAGGGTCTTTCACAAATGCTAAGAAGATAGCCCCTAAAATCATAAGTGGAATAAGTCCTAAAATACCATAACGCGTTTCCCCTGTCATCATGATAATCACAGAAACTGCGATTGGTCCTAAGATCGCCGAGAATTTAGAGAATACAGAGAAGAATCCAAAGAACTCATTACTATCTGCTTTATCTGGAATTAGCTTCGCAAAGTAACTTCTTGATACGGATTGAATTCCACCCTGGAATAATCCTACTAAGATTGCCACAGCCCAAATAAAGTTTGGATTA
Source organism: Longicatena sp. (assembly GCA_036639195.1). Taxonomy (GTDB): domain Bacteria; phylum Bacillota_I; class Bacilli_A; order Erysipelotrichales; family Erysipelotrichaceae; genus JAVWJF01. Next base: position 41 of record JAVWJF010000098.1, on the reverse strand, counting down.
CTCTTAATCATAACTCCACTCGCTACAACACCAACATATCC
>JAVWJF010000097.1:0-8593 GCA_036639195.1 Longicatena sp. | reverse complement strand
AAAAAGATTTTGTAAATTCTGCTAATATAATGGGGATGAAGGCACTCATGTGTGCATATCAAAATGCTCAAGATTATATCGATCAATTGATTTCTTATATTGAGGGAAATATGAAAATGATAGAAGATTTTATGAAGAAAGAATTTCCAATGATTCAGTTCTGTTGTCCTCAAGCTACTTATCTTGCATGGATTGATGTACGTGAACTTCCTTATTCATCAGCGAGCATTCAAAAAGCTCTTGTAGAAGTTGGTAAGGTAGGTATCATGTCTGGAGAAGTGTATGGGGAAAATGGGAAAGGGTATTTACGACTAAATGCAGGTTGCCCTAGAAGTAAACTCGAAGAGGGATTAGAGCGCTTCAAAAAAGCAATGCTTGCATTAAATGAGGGAATTATATGCTAAATGAACGCCAGTACCTGATTATGGACTTGTTAGTAAAGACTAATAAATCCATCAATACAGAAGATATTTCTAAAATTGTTGTGAAATCAAAGCGTACGATTATGCGTGATCTTTCTAGTATCAAGTTATTTCTAGAAGCAAATCATATTGGAGAATTAATCTCTAGTGTTGAACGTCAGGGATACCGTATTAAAATTGATGATGAAGCAAAATATGAAGACTATATGAAGAAAAGCATTCGTGATGAAGAATTGATCTTATATGAACTCATCAATGAAGAATATGTTACGATAGAACGACTTTCTGATCTTCTTTATGTATCCAAAATAACCGCATCAGAAAAGATGAATGTCATTAAAGAAAACTACGGAGATATTTTACATATTGAAATTTCTCATAAAGGACATCATTTAAAAGAACCACTTTATAAAAAATGTGTACTTGTAAGTAATTTGATTGATCAAAATACAAAATATTATTTAGACAAAGCAGAAATCGATATTCACTCTTATGAACTATTATCTTCACAAATAGAGCATTCTTCTGTTATTAATGAATATTTTCCAAATGTCTTACCTCAACAAATAGCGAATATTTTTATTGCGGCTTTATTGATGCAATATGTCAAAGATGAAGATAGCAATGAAGACTTCAAAAGCTTATATACCAACAGTGGAATACAACCAACTAGACAAGCCATTTATATTTTAAATCAAATTAGTGATCATTGTATCGAAATGAATTTAAGTTTGACAGACAAGCAAATACAACAAGCATTGTCGATGATTGAAGAAGAAAATTCTATACGTTTTGAGGAAGAAGAACTGAAAAACCAGTTGTATCTACACTTAAAACGCATTTTGTGTTACTCCAGTTATGTACGGACAAAAGAAATTCACAACATCGCAAATATCAAAGCTTTATATCCATTCTCCTTTGATTTGAGTATTTTGTTTATCAATTTAATGCAAAAACTGTATGGGTATCAAATCCCTAATCGTGATTTAATTGGACTTTATTTTGCGGTTAGTATGGATAAGCGAAAGAAGAAAAAACACGCTATATATGTTTATTCAAATATGAATTCCATTGCAAGTATCAACAAGCAATTGTTAGAGGCAAGTCTTAGTAACTGTGAAGTTATGATTGTAGATCATCTTGATGAACAACAGGTAGAAGATGCGACTTTGATTATCAATGGTACACAAGAAACATTAGCCCATGTGGAACAAGTTTATTGTACTGAAAGTATTTTAAGTGATAAAGATATCGTTGAGATACGTAACCTCATTGAGAATATTTCAATCAATAAAAATATTCGAAGTGTATTTCCTAAAGAATATAGCTTTACATATGAGGTGAAAGAAAAGGAACATTGGGATGAAGTTATACGTAATATTACGCAACGTTTAGCAACTTCTCTTGTTATCTCATCACAAGAAGCCACACGTATCATTGAAAGAGAAAGGAGCGGAAACTCGTTGATTATTGGAAACTATTCCATCCCACATTGTATAAGTAACAAGGAAGATTTTTGTTTATCCATTTATGTTCATTTAAGCAAACCAGTATTCGTAGAAAGTAGTACTGTATCCCATGTACTTATTACGTTAATGAACCCTTCTATGAATAACAACCTAAATATATTTAAATATTTATATCGTTACTTGAATAATCATGAGCAAGAATTGCAAAACATTACTTCTTATGAAGAATTTGTGCAATTTATCTAGAGGTTGTTATGAAAAATGAAGTTATAGAAACGTTCTTAGATTTGGTTAAAATAAGTTCTCCATCACGAAAAGAGCGAGTACTTGCGGATTATATAAAAGATAGATTACAAGCAATTGATGTTGAAATTATGGAAGATGACTGTGCTAAGAAAATTAATGGAAATTGTGGCAATTTGATTGTGCATATAGTAGGGAATGGAAAACCAATTCTATTTGATGCTCATATGGATACCGTTATGCCATGTGAAGAAATACATCCTAGAATACATCAAGATTGTATTTCGTCTGATGGAACAAGTATATTAGGCGCTGATGATAAAGTTGGTATTGCCACAATGCTATGCCTGATAGAGACCATTAAAAAAGAGGACATACCTCATCCAGAATTGTTCTTTGTGTTTAGTGTTTGCGAAGAAGATGGATTACAAGGAGTTAAGCATATCGATAAACGTCTATTTAAGGATGTTACATGTGCTTATGTACTAGATGGAGAAGGTGTTGTTGGGACAGTGGTCGATAGAACCCCACACGGATGTAAAGGGACCTTGTCTGTGATTGGTAAAGAAGCACATGCGGGTGTATGTCCAGAGCAAGGAATTAATGCTTTGAAAGTTGCAAGTGAAGCCATAGCAAAACTTCCAATGGGACGAATCCATCCATACTTAACATCAAACATCGGTAAAATAGAGGGTGGAACTGCACGTAATGTTGTAATGGGAAAGGTATCAATGGAGTTTGAAGCAAGGGGATATCATCGAAAAGAATTAGAAGAATATGTAACGTATGTAAAAAGATCATTTCATGAAGTATGCGATCAATATCATGCACAGTTTCAAGAAGATATAAAATTTGGAACACCAGGGTATACCATAGAGGAAGATGACACGTTGTGGGATGAGTTTGAACAAATTTGTAAACGATGTGGAAAGACGATGATAAAGGAATCCTGTGGCGGAGGAAGTAATGCGAATGTATATCGAATGCATGGCATTAAATCTCTTTGTTTGGGTACCAATATGAAAGAAGTCCATTCTCTTAATGAGCATATAGGGGTACAGGATATAATCGATCTTTATGAATTGTTGTTGAGTATCTGTAGGTATAAAGCTACGTAGTACTAATATTGTGATGATATAGTTTGTAACCTAGTCAAAATACGTTGTATAATAAAGACAACAAAAGGAGGGTATTATGGATAATTTTGTATATTCGATTCCTACCACTATTTATTTTGGTGAGGGACAGGTTAAACATATTGGGGAGATTGTTTCTCAGTATGGAAAAAAGGTTTTGATTGTATATGGTGGAGGTAGTATCAAGCGTAATGGACTTTATGATGAAGTTACAGGTATATTGAAAGGAATGGGAATTACCTATCATGAGCTATCTAATGTAGAACCAAACCCTAGACTTACTACGGTGAAAAAAGGGGTTGAGATTTGTCGTAAGGAACAGATTGATGTTGTGTTGCCAATTGGTGGAGGTTCTACTATTGATTGTGCAAAGGTAATTGCTGGAGCTGTTACATATGCTGGTGATCCATGGGACATTGTATTGGACGCAACAAAAGTGAAGAGTGTTTTACCAATCGTTACAATTCTTACACTTTCCGCAACTGGTACTGAAATGGATACATTTGCTGTTATTAGTAATATGGAAACAAACGATAAAATAGGAACAGGACATGAAGGAATGCGTCCAAAAGCATCGATTCTTGATCCTACATATACGTTCAGTGTTCCTGCAAACCAAACAGCAGCAGGAACTGCCGATATCATGTCTCATATATTTGAAAGTTATTTCTCAAATATTCCAAGCTATATGTTGGACCGCAGTGCAGAAGCATTGTTGAAGACATGCATCAAATATGGTGTAATTGCGATCAAGGAACCAAATAACTATGAAGCACGAGCAAACTTAATGTGGGCTAGTAGTTGGGCAATTAACGACTTTATCAAACTTGGAAAACCAGTAGCTTGGAGTGTTCATCCTATGGAACATCAACTAAGCGCTTATTATGATATTACACACGGTGTAGGTTTAGCAATTCTTACTCCACACTGGATGGAATATGTATTGAATGATGAAACTGTTGAAAAATTTAAAGAGTATGGTGTAAATGTTTGGGGAATCGATGAAACTAAAGATCCTTTCGAAATTGCACATGAAGCTATCCAAAAAACAAAAGAGTATTTTATAGAGATGGGTATACCAACCACACTTCGTGAAGTCGGTATCATGGATGAAGAATTCTTCGAAGTAATGGCAGAAAAAGCGAGTGCTGGTTTAGAAGCGGCGTATGTACCATTAACAAAAGAAGCTATCATAGAAATTTATAGAAAAGCTTTATAAGCGGGAATTTCCCGCTTTTTATATATAAAGAATGTATAAATTCCAATTCTTGTGACTGTACCTTTACCTACAGATATGGTATAGTAAATACAATTTAAAGCGAGGGATACAGATGAAAAAATTATATTCATTTTTGATACCGGCATATGTTATTGTGATTGCGGTTATGTACTATGTGATGTTGCCACCGATGAATTGGCACGCACCAGAATTTTGGAGTTTTTTGGTTTTCTCAGTAGGACCTTTGTTGGTCGTGTTGATCTTTCTATCTTTTACCAAACGAAATTTGGATCAAGTGGTCAATGTGTCCTTACAAAGTTTGTTTAAGAAGAAAGCAAAGACTCAAGTTCATTTAACAAAAGAAGATCAGATGTGGTCAAAGATATGTAAAATTTGTATAGGATTAATTGTGGTTATAATTGGGTTCCCAGTGATTTCTACTGCAATCTCTTCTAGACTATTTAATGCACAAGAATATTCTGAACGTATTAAAATCAAAGATGTAGATTTTAAAGAAATACCAGAAGTAGATTTTGAGAAGACTCCAATTATTGATCGTGATAGCTCTATTCGCTTAGGTGATAAAGTTATGGGAAACATGACAGAGTGGGTTTCTCAGTTTGATGTAAGTACGGAATATACACAAGTATCTTATGAAGATAGTGTGTATCGTGTAACACCTCTTACTTACAATGGATTTATCAAATATTTTAGAAATAAAGATGGTGGTATTCCTGCCTATATTACAGTGGATAGTACGGATGGTGCTACCAAACTTGTAAAACTAAAAGACTTAGGGTTGAAGGGTATGAAATACGTACCTTCTGCTTATTTTAATGAGAATTTAAATCGTCATTTACGTTTTGCATATCCTACAGAAATCTTTGGTTCACCTTCATTTGAGATCGATGAAAAAGGACGTCCTTGGTATATATGTACAACCTATACTTACAAAGGTGTAGGAAATAAAAAGAGTGTAACAGGAGCTATTTTCCTTGATCCAATCACTGGGAAAAGTAAGAAATACGATACTGGAAAGATACCTACTTGGGCAGATCGTGTATTCCCAGAGGATATGATCGTAGAAGAACTGGATGATAATGGAAAATTACAAGATGGCTATTGGAACTCAGTTTTTGGACAAAATGGTGTAACACAAACTTCAGAAGGATATAACTATCTTGAAAAAGAAGGCGATATCTGGTTGTATACAGGAATTACTTCAGCGAATGCAGATGAATCAAATGTTGGATTTGCATTGGTAAATTTACGTACACATGAAGCTATGAAGATAAAGACTGCAGGTGCTAATGAAATGAGCGCGATGAAGAGTGCAGAATCAGAAGTTAAAAACTATGGTTATGCATCTACCTTCCCATTGTTAATCAACATCAAAGGAAATCCAATCTATCTAATGTCTTTAAAAGATAATGGATTGATTAAGATGTATGCGGCGGTATCTGCGATTGATTATCAAAAAGTTGCGACGGTATATAGTGATGAAGGATTGGATTTATTATCTAAGAAAATGTTAAACATATTAGGGAACAGTGGAGAAGAGGTAAGTAAAGAAAGTTTGAAGACTTCTGAAATTACAGTTTCTAATATAGAGAAGTTAAACGTAGATGGAAATACAATCTATTATATACAAGGCAGTGATAACAATGCGTATAAGATTCCATTTGCTACAAAATATGAAAATGAATTAGCGTTCTTGAAAATAGGCGATGTATTAAATATCACGTATATCGATACAGAAGGCGTGAAAACGATTAAAGATATCAAACAATAAGGAAAAGTGAGGTCAATTGTGATCTCGCTTTTTTTTATATTTGGGTAGTAACCTAGACGTATTTTGTAAAATAAAAATTAGGTTTTCATATCTCCTCTTCGAAGAGGAAATTTCTTGTTTTATCAAATGTAATAATTTCGTTATAGTATAGGTGAAAGGAAGGGATATCATGAATTATGAAGAAATATCATTCCAACTGATATTGCACAGTGGAAATGCAAGAAGTCTTGCTCATGAAGCATTATCAGATGTGAAAGAAGACAAGGTAGAAATCGCAAAAGAAAAACTAAAAGAAGCAAAGGAGGAACTGTTACAGTCTCAAAAACTGCATGCACAAATGCTAAGAGAAATGGCAAATGATGTGGAAATTAAAATTAATTTATTGTTGATTCACGCAGAGGATCATGTGGCAAGTTCGGATTGTGTTCTTATGATGGCAAATGAAGTAGTTGGTATTTATGAAAGGTTTGGTAAAACACATGGATAAAAAATTTTTATGGGGAGGAGCAAGTGCTTCCTATCAATGTGAAGGTGCTTGGAATGAAGATGATAAAGCAGAAAGTATGTGGGATCACTATTTACATCTTGAAAATCTAGAAAATGGAGATGTTGCAAGTGATCATTATCATCGTTTTGAAGAAGATATTAAAATGATGGCAGAAGGTGGACAAAATACATATCGATTCTCTCTGTCATGGCCAAGAATTATTAAGAATAGAGAAGGGGATGTGAACGAAAAGGGAATCGCTTTCTATCATAGGATGTTGGATGCTTGTCATACCTATGGAATTACACCCTTTGTGACGATTTATCATTGGGACTTACCGCAGTATTGGGAAGAAACTGGTGGATGGCTAAATGAAGAAGTTTGTTATGCTTATCAACATTATGCAAAAGTATGCTTTGAAAATTTTAAAGATAAAATTTCACATTGGGTAACATTCAATGAACCTAAGTGGTTTACAGCAAGTGGATATCTTATTGGGAATTATCCCCCAGCACATCAAAACCCACAAGAGATGATTTGTGCAGCGTATCATGTGATGTATGCGAGTGCATTGGGTGTGCAAGCCTTTAGAGAAGGTGGATATCCTGGAGAAATTGGCATCGTACATAGCTTTACACCAGTCAATGGGATTGATGATAGCGTAGAAACAAGAATTGCAATGCGTTATGCGGATAATTATTGCAATAATTGGATTCTAGATACTGCCGCAAAAGGTGAAATTCCAATTGATTTATTAACAGCATTATCAAAGAAGTTTGATTTAAGTATGATAAAAACTGAGCATTTAAAGGTGATTAAGGAAAACACAGTAGACTTTTTAGGGTTGAACTATTACTCTAGAACACTAGTAAAACCTTATACAGATGGAGAAACCGTATTTATCATAAATCATGCTGGTAAAGAAGGAAAAGGACAGAGTAAGGTAGTATTAAAAGGATGGTTTGAACAAATCTTAAATGATCCTAATATGACTTATACAGAATGGGATACAGAAATCTATCCAAAAGGTTTGCAAGAAGGATTGTTAGAAGTTCATGAAAAATACCATCTGCCAATTTATATTACAGAAAATGGTGTTGGAGTAGCAGAAGATGTAAGTGTTGAAGAGGTACAAGATGATTATCGTATTAGCTTTATGAATGATCATATCAATGCGATGATGAATGCAATGGATCAAGGTGTAGATATCCGTGGTTATTATGCTTGGAGCTCTTTTGATTTATACTCATGGAAGAATGGATGTAAAAAACGTTATGGTTTAGTTGCAATAGATTTTGATTCAGAACTTGTGAGAAAGCCAAAGAAAAGTTATCATTGGTATAAAGAGATGATTGAAAGCAATGCGAAGTTGATTAAAAGAGTCGACTTGTAGGAGGAAATTGTTATGAAAAAAATTATGTTAGTATGTAATGCTGGGATGTCTACAGGAATGTTGGCAAAACGTATTGAAGAAGCAAGTGGTGGTGAATTAGAAGTGAAAGCTTATGGAGAGGCTGAATATTTGGATTATATCGAAGGTGTTGAATTGATCCTTGTTGGTCCACAAATTCGTCATTTACTACCAGATATTAAAGCATCTGTATCCATTCCAGTGGAAGCCATTGCGCCACAACACTATGGAATTATGAATGGGAAAGCAGTATATCAAGATATTTTAAAAATTCTTAAATAAAGAAAGGGAAGGTTTTGAAGTATGAATTTTAATACAATTAACGCGAAGATGGAGAAACATATTCTTCCTCTTGCGAATAAAATGAGTTCACAGCGTCATTTGAAAGCGATTAGAGATGCATTTATATCTTTG
>JAVWJF010000096.1:1473-8698 GCA_036639195.1 Longicatena sp. | reverse complement strand
ATGATATTCATGCAGAGTGTGAAAAGGAAAATGAAGGACATTCTTCCATTGCCTATATCGCTTTTGTACATACAATGAAGATTTTCCTCTTCATTTTTATTGTAAATGTAGTATTATCCGTAGGTATTTACTATATAGGTGAAGATACGTTAGGTACACTTTTGGCAAGCGGAAGTTATTTACAACCAGTACTAGCGGCCATTGTTGGGTTTATTCCTAATTGCGCTGCGAGTGTGATGTTAGCGCAACTCGCAATGGATGGTGTGATTTCTTTTGGTTCATTAACTGCAGGATTGATTACAAGTGCAGGTTTGGGTCTTCTTGTGTTGTTCAAAATGTACGACAATAAAAAAGATATTCTACGGATTTTAAGTATCCTTATGGTTACGGCTATTGTAAGTGGAATTATTCTTCAGTTTTTTGGTTAAGAATAGATCAGTTGTAAGAAAAACAAAAAGCAGCGATGCTTTTTTTCATAGAGGAACTATTGTATAATACAGTAAAAGGGGTGTCGTAATGGATTACAAAGAAGAGTTCGCAAAACTTGTGGAACAAAATCGCCTAGAAGAAGCTAGGCACATATTAGATAAATTAAAATATGATGCGAGTGAAGATCCCTTTTATTATGCCAATATGGGATGGATATTAAATCATATGGAACGCTATCAAGAAGCTGAAATCATCCTTAGAAGAGGGATTGCCCTATATAGTCAAGATGGTTGGATGTATAGTCAATTAGGGTTTTGTTTGGATCGTCAAGGAAAGATAGAAGATGGTCTAGAAATTTTGTTGCAGGCGATTCAATTGGGTTTTGATGAACCATGGATTCATGGAGAAATTGGTTGGTGTTATAAAGAACTCAATGACTTCAAAAAAGCAGTTGAGTTTTTTGAGAATGGATTGATGGAAGAAGAGCATAATGTGTTTATTCTTTCGCAAGCAGCGATTGCCTATATGGAACTAGGGAAATATGATACTGCAGAAGAATATTTTAAGAAGAGCTATCAATATCAAAGAGATAATGATGGTCTTTATGATTTAGCAAATTTTTATCATAAGCGCAAGGATTACAAAAAGGAAATTGAATACTTAGAACAAATGGAAGATATAGAATCTAATCCAATGTTGCTTTTTGAGGTCGCTGTTGCGTATTATGAACTTGGTGAGTATAAGCTCGCATTGGAAAAATTAGAGAGCTCCATGGCTCTAGGAAAAGACGATACAGGTTTACGAGCATTACTGGGAGATATCTATGTTGGATTGCATATGAAAACAGAAGCAGATCAACAATATAATCTTGCGCTTGGTTATTATGAAAAAGCATTGTCAAGAGAAGAAGAGACCTATTGGATTTATCAAGAAATGATTTGGATAGCTCATAAACAAAGAGATAGTAAAAAGAAATTAGAGTATTTAAATCGTGCAAGTGAAAAACATGAAATGACCATTTGGTTGATGTATCACTATGCTCGTTGTTATAGTGATTTAGGAGAATATAAAAAAGCGGTAGACGCTTGTCGATACTGTAAAGATAGAGGAGAAGGTTCTAAAGAATTCTATGATTTGTTCGCTTGGAATCTAGGTCGTAGTGACCAAGAGGAAGAAGCAATTCTTATCCTAAAGGAATGTATGGAAAAATATGAAGGCGATGATTGGAATTATGGAGAACTTGGTTGGAATTACGCCCAAATCAAAGAATATGAAAAAGCAAGAGATTGTTTCTTGAAAGCTCTTTCACTAAGTAAAGATAATCCTCAACATACAGGAATGTTAGGTTGGTGTTATCTACGTATGAATCAATTAGATGATGCACAACAGCAAGTGGAAAAAGCATTCGCATTAGGACGCGATGATGGATGGTTACATTCCATACGTGCTGAAATCTATGAAGGTAAACAAGACTATGAAATGGCATTGAAAGAATTTCAATATGCTCTGGATCATGATTATGATGAAACTTGGATTCATAAAGAAATCAAAGAGATAAAGAATAAAATAAAAGAATCAAAAAAGTAAAAGGAGGAATAAGGCATGTGTGGTCGATATTTTTTTATGTTAGAAGATAACCCAGCTTTTCAAAAACTACGTCATAAAATAGATCAACTTGCATTGTTTGAATATGCTCAAGAAGAAGTATTTCCTAGCAATGATGCCTTAGTTCTACTATCCGCAACAAAAGATTATACTCTGGATGTAATGAAATGGGGGTTACAAGGGTATACTTCTAATCTGTTAATCAATGCTCGAAGTGAATCAATAGAAGATAAAAAAACCTTTCAAACAATGTTACATAATCGTTGTTTAATCCCATGCAATGGATTTTTTGAATGGAAAAGAGTTGGAAAAAGAAAACAGAAGGTATATATACGAAGAGATGATACACCTTTGTTTTATTTAGCTGGAATTTATAATGAACAAAAAGAATTTGTCATTGTGACGGGGGAGTCAGAAGCGGATATGTTAAATCTACATAATCGTACTCCTATTATTCTAACGGAAGAGCAAATTCCATTGTATTTAGAAGAACAACTACCATTTCAAGTGGATAATGAACATTTATCTTTTCATGAGGAAGTGATCAATGATGCATATGAGCAATTAGACTTATTCAAAGAGAAAGAAGAGGAAGAGTAATATGAAGAAATATCGTACCATTACATCTCTTTTTGTTTTATTTTTGATATGGCAAATCATTTCTATCCAAATAGATAATGATTTTCTCATCCCTTATCCACTAGAAGTGATAAAGATGATGGGACAACAACTCATGAGTGCATCTTTTTATGAAATTGTATTTGCGACATTATTACGTTCATTTCTAGGCTTAACAATCGCCTTTGTAGTCGCATTTCTATGTGCGTATTATGCGTATCGTTATACCGTGTTTAAAGATATCTTTTATCCTATATTGTTGTTAACGAGGAGTGTACCTAATATTGCCTATATTATCATTATCTTAGTTTGGTTTGGAGCGGAAAATAGCGCAGCCATCGTAAGTTTCTTAATCATTTTTCCAACCATCTATAGTAATATTTATACTGGATTAGAGAATATGGATGAAAACTTAAAAAAAGTTATGAGCTTATATCCATCGAAAGAAGGATATTGTTTACGTAAGATTTATATTCCCTTATTAAAAGCCCCTATGAAAGCATCTATATCTACTGGAATATCACTTACCTTTAAGGTGGGTGTGATGGCAGAGATATTAGGACAAGTACAAGTAGGGATTGGCCGTCAGTTGAATCTTGCGAGAATCACCTCTGATATCACTGGAATCTTCGCATGGACTGGTTGGATTATATTGATTCTCCTTCTGATGGAGGCAATTTTACATTTCCTATACAATTCTTCTCGGTTCAAAGAAAGTTAAGAAAGTCATAAAAATATCACAAATTATGTATAAATATTTCGCTTATACAGTGATTTATGATATAATTCAATACCGGTAAAGAAGAAAGGATGATTGAATATGGCAAATAGTTTACGATCAGTTGCGGATTTAGCATATCGTAAGATTAATCATCGATGGTTAAAGTTCCATTATCATGTATTGTTGCTATGTGTATTGATAAGCGCAATCTTTGAAATCATCATTTACTTCTTCATTCGTTTCACGGGAACAATGTATGACACCAATTGGGTGTATTGGTTAAAATACATCATAACACCAATTGGAATAGGACTTGCTATTTTCGTACTAGCAAGTATTATCATTCGTCTAAAACAACTTAAAAATCGTGTTAAAATTTATGCAATTTCAGTTCTTTTTATGCTTGTTGCGTTTAACTTAGCATTTATGCATAGTGGATATCAAGCTATTTTATTCAGTTTTTTATTGCCAATTATTATGACGATTATATATGAAAATCAAAGACTCACTAGTTTTATTGCATTGTGTACGATTCCTCTTGAACTCTTTACTGCATTTACAACATTCTGGGATCCCAATAAAGAAATTACACATGGCTATATCATAAATACTATCATCTTGATAATCCTTACGATAGTTACTTGGATGGTGTCCTATTTTATGATTCGTTTCGCATTATCAAAAAAGGAAATCATTATCCAACGTGATATGGAACGTCAACAGTTAAAAGAGCGTATCTTATTAGATGAACTAACAACCGTTGGTAATAAGCAGGCACTCTTTCAGCGTTTGAATCTATTAGAAGAAGAGTGTGATAGCTTTCATTTGGCAATGTTAGATATCGATGATTTCAAATTGATCAATGATGAATTTGGACATCTATATGGAGATGAAGTTCTTAAGTGTTTAGGGGTGGCTTTGCATAAAATGCGAGGGGAATGTCTAGTTTTTCGATATGGGGGAGATGAATTTAGTATTATTCTCATGGAACAACAGAAACAAAAGGTAATGCGAGATTTAAAGTATTTACAAAGTGATTTCTTGGAAAGTTTAAAAGAAAGCAAACGTAATATTCAATGTCATATTACGATTAGTATTGGAGTTGCCTTACACCATGATCATATGTCTTGTATAGAACTTATGAAAAGCGCTGATGAAGCACTATATGAATCAAAGAAGCATGCAAGAGGAGCAATTACCTATCGAGAATAACAAAGCAGCATACCCACAAAGGTACGCTGCTTATTTTTTATTTCTCATCCCATTCTTGAATGACGCTTTCCAAAACTTCAGCTCCTGTTGCGACTGTTCGTTCACAACGCATTTCTGGAGTAAAGAAGTTGGGTTTGATTTGTGCACATACTCTAGAACCAAGTTTCTTTTGAAAAGCAATGACTAGCTTTTGTGTAAGTGGGCGAAGATCCTCACAATCATGTGCCTTCATCTCTACATATCTAGAACTGATGACACAAGCGGCACCACATAAGGCTCCACAAACATCCCCAATTTGAAAACCTGCCCCAAAGGCTGCACACATAACCATATCTTTATCATGCAATCCTAAATCATAAACTTCATTACCTGCACGAAGAATACTTTCTGAACAATTATATCCTTGTTTGTAATATTTAATTGCGACTTCTTTTAACATCTTTTATTCCTCTTTCTTTTTCTGTATTATAGCACAAGCTTAAACATAATAAAAAGCTGAAGTTTTAAAAAAACCTCAACTTTTCAAGTTTACTCTTTTGTAATAAGTTCTAAATTATCTAGATACTCACTTTCAAATGCTAATTTCTTATCAGCTTCACTTGTATATTTTTTAACTAAAGCACTTGATTTAATGACAGGTTGTAACGTACCTGCTCCAGCAACACATCCTCCAGGACATGCCATACCTTCTAGAAGATACCCATCGCGTTTACCTGCTTTTGCCATCATCAACATGGTCTTACAGTTTTTCAATCCTTCTGCAGAATCAATTAAGACTTCTTTATCTGGATGTTCTTTTTGGATGCATTGTTTCACTGCATTTGCAACGCCTCCACTTACCGCAAAACCACGACCATTTGCAGTTCCTTCTTCAAATGGAGTATCTAGTATTGCTTGTTGTAAGTCTACACCTTTTGCCTCAAACATTCCCATTACTTCTTCAAAGGTCAAGACAAAATCAATATCGCTTCGTACACTTTTTCTACTTGCTTCAAGCTTCTTCGCAGCACAAGGTCCAATGAATACAACCTTTGCATCTGGTTTGCTTTTTTTGATCAATCGTCCAGTCAATACCATTGGTGTTAATGCCATAGATATGTATGGTTTAAAATCTGGAAAAAGTTTTTTTGCCATCACAGACCAAGCTGGACAACAAGAAGTTGCCATAAAAGGCTGTTCGTTAGGCACTTTTTTCAAGAAGTCTTCGGCTTCTTCAACGGTACATAAGTCTGCGCCAATCGCCACTTCTACCACATCCGCAAAACCCAATGCCTTCAAAGCACCCTTTACTTTTTCAGGCGTCACTGTTGGACCGAATTGCCCTACAAAAGCTGGTGCAACTGCCGCGATGACTTCTTTTCCTTCTTTGATTGCATGTATGGTTTGAAAGATTTGTCCTTTATCGACAATCGCCCCAAAGGGACAATTCACAAGACACATTCCACAAGATACACATTTATCATAATCAATTTCAGCACGACCAAATTCATCACTAGTAATGGCATCCATACCACAACTTCTACTACATGGTCTCTCTAATTTATTGATAGCGCCATAAGGACAAACATCCATACAACGACCACATTTGATACATTTTTCCTGATCAATGATAGATTTTCCATTTTCTATACGTACCGCATCTTTTGGACATACCTCTTTACAAGGATGTGCTAAACACCCTTGGCATGTATTGGTCACAAAGATTTCCTTTTCAGGACATGCGTTACATGCGAATTTAATAATATTAATCAATGGATCATCATAATATTTCTCCGCGATAGCGCTCTCCTCAATACCTTCACTTAGTGGAGCATGTTCATCAATACGACGAAGGGGAAGACCAATCCCTAAGCGTAAACGTTCTCCAATGATTGCTCTTTCTAGAAAAATACTTTCACGGTATTTTGCTTGTTCACCTGGTAAGATTTTAAATGGCAACTCTTCAATGTTAGTTGCATAATCTCCACCTTCATAAGCTAATCTAGCAATTTCAGTAAATACCTTTCTACGAATATCTGTTACAGAGTTATAAATTCCTCTCATACGGCTCACCTCGTCTTCTATTATACTTGAATTTTATCGATTTGTAATTAAAAATACACAACATTCTCTTGTACTTAGTGTAGGAGTGATTTATCATATTCTTATAGAAAGTAAGGTGTACAATATGAGTATACAAGAACTAGTACAAACACAAAGAAAATTTTATAATACACATCAAAGTAAAGATATCACATATCGTAAACATGCCCTAAAGAAATTACGCAGTGTTATTATGAAAAACGAACATGCTATACAAGAAGCACTTTATCAAGATTTGCATAAAGCTAGTATGGAATCATACATGAGTGAAATTGGAATGGTATTAAGTGAATTGACATATCAATTACGTCATATCGACACATGGGCAAAACCACAAAGAGTACCAACACCCCTTGCGCAACAACTTGCCAAGAGTTTTAAGATTGCTCAACCTTATGGTGTTGTATTGATTATGTCCCCATGGAATTATCCTTTCCAATTGGCACTAGAACCCGCTATTGGTGCCATCGCAGCTGGAAATACGGTGATTATCAAACCATCTGCGTATGCGCCTCATACCTCAAGAATCATCGCTCAACTCATCCAAGAATGCTTTGA
>JAVWJF010000096.1:0-1463 GCA_036639195.1 Longicatena sp. | reverse complement strand
TCGCAGTCATTGAAGGAGGTCGTAAAGAAAATGAAGAACTCCTAAATCAACGCTTTGATTATATCTTCTTTACAGGCGGAGTTGAAGTTGGGAAATTGGTATTAGAAAAAGCAAGTCGCTATGTAACGCCAGTTACTTTAGAACTCGGTGGAAAGAGTCCTTGTATCGTAGAAAAGAGTGCAAATATCAAATTGGCCGCAAAACGCATTGCCTTTGGAAAATTTCTAAATGCTGGACAAACTTGTGTAGCCCCAGATTATGTATTCATCGATGAAAGTATCAAGCATGAATTCTTAGTATATTTACATTATTATATACATCAATTCTTTGGTGATGATCCTCTTATTTGTGAACATTATCCTAGCATTATTAACGATAAACACTTCTTACGCCTTATGAAGCTTATGAGTAGCGGAGATGTATGTATGGGAGGAAGAAGCATTCAACTGGAAAAACGCATAGAACCTACAGTCTTGGAACATGTATCATACCATGCGCCAATCATGCAAGAAGAAATCTTTGGACCTATCTTACCAGTTATCACGTATAAGAATATTGAGGAAGCGATACACTACATCAACGCACATGAAAAACCATTAGCACTTTATCTGTTTACACAACGTAAACACATAGAACAACGTATCCTAAAAGAATGTAGTTTTGGTGGTGGATGTATCAACGATACCATTATTCATTTGGCAACGAGTCATATGGGATTTGGTGGAGTGGGACAAAGTGGAATGGGAAGTTATCATGGGTATGACTCCTTTACAACGTTCTCTCATATGCGAAGCATTGTCAAAAAATCCACAAAATTTGATTTACCAATACGTTACCAACCTTATACAAATATAAAAGAAACACTTGTACGATGGTTCATGAAATAGTTGAAGCAAAACAGTAGCAAGGCTGTGTAAGATAGAAATATTTGAGTAATCAAATTTCTGTCTAGAATGACACAGTCTCTTTTTTTATATCTATAGACACTGATTAAAATTTACAAATTTTACCAAAAAATCGAAATTATTATCTATGTTATAATGATTTCAAAGAACAAACATATATGGATGTACGTAAAGCATCTGTTTTTTTTTAGTGTAACATATTTGCGTGACATCACTGTGATGTACATACTATGATTCAAAAATCGTGTTAACACAAAATTGAGATGTCTGTTCAAAGGATATAATGAATGTACATAAAAGGAATTAAGGAGGTAGAACATGGGATTAGATAATCGAAGTAGAGAATTGCTTTTGTATTTATTGCAACATCCGTCACAAAAAAGTTCAGAAATAATGGAACATTTTCCGTTAAGTAAGCGGCAGTTTAACTATTCTTTCAATAAAATAAATGAGTATCTACAAGATAACTATCTCGAAAAAATAAACCGCACCAAGCGTGGTATCTTTGTAATACCATCCATGCTATTCACGCAATTTAACGAGGGAATAAAAACATCA
>JAVWJF010000095.1:0-8730 GCA_036639195.1 Longicatena sp. | reverse complement strand
AGTCTTTCCATTAGAATCTTTAAACTCACTAAGAGTTCCATCTGAATTACGACGTGCTGCTACGAAACGTGTTTTCTTGCTTGTTTTTTCTTTTTTCATTTTTCTTACCTCCTGACATTATTGTGAGCGTAAGAGTGGTATTTATACGCAATTATGAGACTGTGAATTTTTGGAAATGTAGAAAGTAAAATGACAAAGAGTGTGACAATGTGGTCTTTTTGATTGAAAAATATTTATTTTCGTTTATAATAATGACTTAGTAAAGGTCTTTCTTTACTGTCTGTGGAACGCATGATGTATCATATGTATATTAGGGAGTGGTTATACTTGGAAGGTCCGCATATAGTGCTTATGATTGTATTATTGGTGCTAATTGCTTTATCAGCTTTATTCTCATCGACAGAAACGGCATATTCATCAGTGAATATGATTCGTTTAAAACAGATGGCAAAAAATGGTGATAAACGAGCAAAAAAAGCTTACAACATATCAAAAAATTTTACAGCTGCAATCACAACAATTCTTATCGGGAATAATGTTGTGAATATTTTAGCGACATCCATCGCGACAGATTTGTTTACGAAACTGTTTGGAGATGCGGGTGTGGCTTTGGCGACTGCAATGATGACAATTATGATATTAACATTTGGAGAAGTTACACCAAAGATTGTTGCCAAGGCAAAATCTGAGTCTGTAGCGTTGTTTATGGCAAAGCCATTATCTTTTCTAGTCACTGTTTTTAGACCTATTACATTCGTGGTAGAAAAAATAGAAGATTATTTTGAAAAGAAAATGAACATAGAAAATGTAACAGCAACTGAGGATGAACTATTGGAAATTGTTTCGACAATTGAACAAGAGGGTGTTCTTGAGCAAGAAGAACGTGAACTTATTGAAAGTGTCATTGAGTTTGATGATAAAAATGTACACGATATCATGGTGCCAAAAGATAAAGTTGTATTTCTTTATGATAATGCGACTATGGATCAACTAAAAGCGGTACTTAAAGAGCATAAATTATCACGATTACCAGTAATTTCTTATGAAACTACAGAAGTAGTGGGAATCCTAAGAGTACGCGATGTGCTAGATGCCTTATTAGAAGATAGGGAAATCGTCATTGCGGATATGATGCAAGCACCAACCTTTGTCTCTCAACGTAAATATCTACCAGATGTATTAGAGGATATTCAAAAGAGTAGGGAACATATGGCAATTGTTATTGAAAGTAATAATTCTCATGTATTTGTTGGTATTGTGACATTAGAGGATGTATTGGAAGAATTGGTAGGAGAAATCTATGATGAATACGATACGTTACCAAATCACGTTGTAGAGATTGGACATCATACCTTTACCATCGATGGAAAAGTGAATCTTGTGGAGTTCTTCGATACATATGTAGATGATCAAGATGCACCAGTTACCAAAGCAAGAAACTTTAGTGCTTGGGTAAATGAACTAAATAACCATCGTAAGGTTCGTAAGGGCCGAGAAATAGAATTTGAAAACTTTGAAATCAAAGTGTTGGATACCAAGGATGGAATGGCATCCAAAATAGAATTACAAATCTTATCCTTAGTGGATGATGAATTAGACTAGGAGGTCATATTATGAACGTATTTTTAAAAGCAATCAAACCAGAAAACGCACCTAAGGCAATCGGGCCTTATTCACCAGCAGTAAAATTAGGAGACTTCGTATACCTTTCAGGACAAGTACCTTTCTCACCAGAAACAGGAGAAATCGTTGGTACTACAATTGAGGAACAAACACACCAAGTAATGAAGAATATTCAAGCGGTTTTAAATGATATGGGTCTAGATTTCCGTCATATCGTGAAAACAACAATCTTCATTTCTGATATGAATGATTTCGCACAATTAAACGAAGTTTATGGATCTTACTTAGAAGAACCATATCCAGCAAGAAGCTGTGTAGAAGTAGCTCGTTTACCTAGAGATGTAAAAGTAGAAATCGAATGTATTGTGATTGATACATTGGTTTACGAACAACAAATGGCGGCACAGGACCAGGGATGCTCTGGATGTGGCGGCGGATGCGACGGAGGATGTTGCTAATAGACGGTCTTAGGACTGTCTTTTTTTAATTATTTGTTGATTTTCAAGATAGAAGTATCGTATCTGTTAACTTTGCTTGCAATCTCCATAGTATGTACGATACCCTTTGCGTAGGGGTGATACTATGATTTATATGATTAAGGAAACATTGATGGGAATCGAACTTTTACAAGATGATACACTATGTTTTGTAAAAGATATAAAAGCTACTTCTTTTATCAACGAATGGTGTGTGATGAATGGAAGTACTTATGAAGGTAGAAGAAAGGCATGCGCAATGCGTTTACAGATTCATCAAAAAGTTCCAATTTTAATTTCAGAAAGAACAAAAGATATGATGTTTCCTACACGTAAAGTAACTACCATGGAATGCCTTTGGTTGAATGCACGAGGAATTGATACGATAAAAAGAAATGGAAAACATACGATTATTTATTTTTTGAATGGAGAACAGGTTGAGGTCGCAGTGGAGTATCGAGCAATCAAGCGAGAAATAACCCTGTGCTCTCAATATTTAGAAATTTTAGACTCGTTCTCACGCTGATATTCATGGTATACTTATTACAAGTGAGGAATGATGGTATGGAGTATGTAATGTATATATGTATTGCGGCTGTGGCAGTGTTGCTAATTGTGTTAATTATAGCGATGCGTCCTTCCGTAAATAAAAAAAATGAAGTAAAAGAATTGTTGTTGGAAAGTGAAAAACGACAGCAAGAAGCATTATTTCAAACACAAAGAAGCATGAATGAAGTATTGATGCAGTTTCAATCTCAAATGAGCAATACGATGAAACAGGATTTACAACAATTGAACGAAACAACAACACGTCATTTATATACGATACAAAAAGATGTGAATGAAAATATGACACATGGATATGATCAGACATCGAAAGTATTTACACAAGTATTACAAAGAATGGGGAAGCTTGATGAGAGTCAACAAAATTTAAAAGAGTTATCACTTTCTATTACGCATTTGCAAAGTATTTTAACAGATAAGAAGACACGTGGTATTTTTGGAGAGATTGAACTTTATAGTTTGTTGGAAGTGGCAATGGGAGTAGATACAAGTCGTTATCAGAAACAGTATAAACTAAGCAATGGGTATATCGCAGATGCAGTTGTATTTGCAAGTGAACCTTTACGTATGATCTGTATCGATTCAAAGTTCCCATTGGAAAACTATAATCGTATCTTACAAGACCAAATTACAAGTGAGGAACGTAAACGAGTTCAAACTATATTTTTATCCGATGTAAAAAAGCACATCAAAACCATTGCGGAGAAATATATCATCCAACATGAAACTGCAGAGTTTGCGTATATGTTTATACCAGCAGAAGCAATTTTCTCTTATCTTCATGGACAATGTCCTGAACTTATTCAATACTCATTTGAACAAAAAGTATATCTTGTTTCTCCAACAACACTCATGGCATATATCACAGCGATTAAAGCTATCTATTTGGGTGTTCAAAGAAATGAAAATATCTTACAAATACAAGACGCTTTAAAAAGATTGCAACAAGAATTTGAACGATTTGAAAAGCGATATACAAACGTATCAAATGATTTTGAAAAATGTTATCAAGATATGAAATTGGTACAAATTACAACCAATAAATTACTAGCACGTTTCAAAGAAATACAAGATGTAGATTTAAAAGGTGAAGAAAAAAGCTCCGAGTGATTCGGGGCTTTATTCTATTGTTACATGATATTCGCAAATCCAACGATCAATTTGATAAATATAAGATAATAATTGAGGTCCACTCATCAATTGTCCATACCAAGGAAGTGTATAGGAAGCTCCTTTTGTATCGATTAGTTCTTTTAATTTCTCATCATCAAATAGAACATGAAGAGGACTATTTGGATCATCAAAGCGCTCTTTTACTTTTTCCGCAATCAAATCAGCATATAGGGGATTGTGTGTTTTAGGGAAGGGGTTCTTTTTACGATGAGCAACTTTTGTAGGAAGTTCATCTTCAAAGGCTTTACGAAGGATTCCTTTTTCTTCATCATTTAGAAATTTCATAGACCATGGAATATTATATACATATTCTAACAATTTCACATTTGCAAAAGGTGCACGAATATTAACCTTGGCTTTATCGCCTTCACATACTTGACGTGTAACAAGGGTTTGCATAAACCAGTGTAATACAAGTACGGTGTTTAAACGAGCTTTTTTGTCTTCTTCACTATCACTATCCAAATACTTCACCATAGCCAGTGTTTCAAGGTAGCGTTTATCTACATACCCTTGATAATCAAAATCTTGGATTCGTTTATTTAGAAGTTGGATACGTTGTTCACTGTAGCGTAACCATGGGAAAGTTTGAATATCTTTAAATTCTTCTCGATAAAACCAAGGATATCCTCCGAATACTTCATCCCCACACTCACCACTTAAAATTACTTTTTCTTCTTTTGCGACTTGTTCACATAACCATAATAAAGAGGAATCGACATCTCCCATACCAGGCATATTACGCGCAAGCATTGCTTCATCTAATGCATCTAATAATTCCTTTTGTGTAATGGTAAGTTTGGTATGGCTATTCTTACAATACGCTAACATTTCATCAATGTATTCTTGATCTAAGGAAACTTGATACATGTTTCCTTTGAAGTTTTCACTATTTCCTTCATAATCTAAAGAATACGTATGCCAATCAGGATTATTTTTTGTACAAATAGAAGTAATGATACTACTATCTACACCACCGGATAAGAAACTAGCTTTACAATCTTTGCTTTGGTTGATGACAGAGTCATGTACCAAATCATGAACTTTTGCGATAGTATCTTCTAGAGAATCTTCATGTTTATAAAGTGGTAAATCGTAATAACGCTCTACTTGTACTTTATGGTCACGAAGAGATAATATAGATCCCATAGGAAGAACTTTGATATCTTTGAATAAAGTTTCACTCTCACTTAAGCTAGGTCCAAAGGCAAACAGTTCAATGATTCCATCTTTATTAAGAACTGCAGGTTCTTCGCTGTATTCTAATATCGTATCGATGCTATTGGAAACCCAAATACCTTTTTTGTTACTCATATAAAAGATAGGCTTGGTTCCCATAGGATCTTTGATAGAAAGGATAGTTTTTCCTTTACGGATGGTGAAGGAATAAGAACCTTCCAGTTTTCGCATAGCTTCATTACCCCATAATAAATAAGAGTATAAGAAGACTTCTTCTAAGCAAGTAGGTGCTTTGAAATTCGCAAGGATTAGTTCTTTGGTGATTTCTTCTGTGTTGTATAATTCACCATCAATACATAGATCAAATTCTAGGGACTGATACGATGTTTTCTTAAATCCTAATAAATATAAATCATCTTCAATAAATGCAGATTCATCAACAGGTAGTTGATCAATTGGGGCGTAAGGCATGAATGTCAATAGTTTTTTCATTGTTGTATCTCCTTTACAAACTTAGTTTATGAAGAGAATAGGAAAAGTAGTATAATTTTTTTGTTAAGAGGATGTAAAAATGTTAGCATTCTTATTTCTACAAAATAAGAAAGTCTCTTTACAATTTTGTACACATAGAAGATAAAACGTTGTATAATACTGTTGTCCAAAAGACATAGAAGAGGATTAGTATGAAGAAAACATGGGGTCGTCGTGATATTATATCGATTATTTGTGTAGTAATAGGTTCATTTTTATGTGCAATCAACATCAATACCTTTATTGGTGCTGGTGGTCTTTTTCCAGGAGGCTTTACTGGGTTGACAGTATTGATTCAAAGAAGTTTTGAAAAGTATGCGCATATACAAGTATCTTATTCGCTTGTCAATTATGCTTTAAATGCAATACCTGCATATATTGGGTTTCGTACCGTTGGAAAGAAGTTTACCATTTATTCCATTATGGTCATTGTATTAACGGGTATGTTTGTGGAAATACTTCCAATCATCAATGTAACGGAAGATATTTTGTTGATATCCGTGTTTGGAGGTATCTTACAAGGAATTGCGTTAGGGATTGCACTTCGTGGGAATGCGAGTGGAGGGGGAACGGATTTCATTGCTATGTGGATATCTAAGAAAACCAACCAACCGGCATGGAATTATATTTTAGGAATGAATGCGGTGATGTTGATGGTTGCTGGGTATTTATTTGGATGGGATAAAGCATTATACTCCATTATCTTTCAGTTCTGTTCTACACAAATTATTAACATGGTACATACACGTTATAAAAAAGTTACCCTCCATATCGTAACGAGCAATCCAGATATCGTAATCGAAGAGATTCAAAATACCACACATCATGGAGTTACACGTTTAGAGGGGATAGGTACGTATTATGGACAACCAAGGACAATGTTATATACAGTACTGGAAAGTAGCAATGTAAAACAATTGGTAGTACGTGTTCGAGAACTAGATCCAACGAGCTTTATCAATGTAACCAAATCAGAATTTGTAGAAGGAAGATTTTATCAAACACCAATCGAGTAGGAGCAATCCTACTTTTCTTTTTCTTTTCAGGGTACGTTCACATGCCTTACACATAGTTCCTGTAAGATGTATCCGTAATAGAAAGGAGTATACCTATGTATATCTTAAAGAATGCATTACGAAATATAGTTCGTTCAAAGGGAAGGAATATCTTAATTGGTTGTATTGCCTTTGTGATTGGATTGTCAGCTTGTTTAGCATTATCCATTAAGGAAGCTGCTGTAAGTGAAAAAGAAAGTGGTTTGGATGGAATTACAATTACAGCAAGTATTGGAGTAGATCGTCAATCGATGATGGAAGACATCGCACAAAACGGTGAAGGCGATGAAAGTGAACAACGTTCTGATATGAAGGAACAGATGAAAAATATGGCAACGTTATCAATCGACGAGATGAAGACCTATGCGAAAGCGGAATCTGTGAAAGATTTTTATTACACCAATAGTACCTCTTTGAATGGTACGGAGGTAGAAGCTGTTTCTACTTCTAGTAGCACAGAAGATGAAAATGCGCCTGGTGGTGGAGGGATGCGAGGTGGCATGGAAAATCAGGGTGATTTTACATTCACTGGATATAGTTCCTATGCAGCTATGACATCTTTTAGTGATGGAAGCAATGAAATAACAAGTGGAGAAGTTTTTGAGGAAGGTAGTGATGCGTTGGAGTGTATCATCAACAAAGAACTCGCAACCTTAAACTCAATTAAAGTAGGAGATAGTATCACGTTTACAAATCCTAGTAATACGGAAGAAACGTTTATTGTAAAAGTGGTTGGTATCTATACAAGTAATGAAACTACACAGAGCAGTGGATTTATGAATATGGCTATGATGGACCCTGCAAATCAGATTTATATGTCCTATGAAGCATTGCAAAGTATTGCGGATCAAAGCGTTGCTAATACAGCAAATGAAGAAAGTTCAACAGCACTTCGTTGTATGAGTAATGGTACGTATGTATTTGAAAATGTAGATGCTTATGAAGTGTTTGAAGAGCAAGCACGTGCACTAGGTTTATCGGATACGTATACCATTAGTAGTAATGATGTAAGTGCCTATGAACAAAGTTTACAACCTTTAGAAAATCTTAGTAAGTATGCAACGTATTTCTTGATTGTGATTTTAACCATTGGAGGCATAATTTTGGTTGTATTAAATATTTATCGTATACGTGAACGTAAATATGAAATTGGCGTTCTTGCGGCGATAGGTATGAACAAAATGAAGGTTGCATCACAATTTGTAATTGAAATATTTGTGACTACACTGTTCGCTATTTTAATTGGAACTGGCATTGGTGCAATATCATCGGTTCCACTTACCAATACCTTGTTATCAACGCAAACAAGTGAAACAACAAATGGATTCTCAGATAGTAGTAGAGGACCTGGAGGTATGACAGGCAAAGGTAGTGGAATGCCTTCTGCACCAGGAACTACAAACTATATCGAAGAAATTAACAGCGCAACCAATATGAAAGTAATTGTAGAACTTATAGGAATCGGGATTTTATTAACCATTTTATCGGGTGGTGTTGCGGTTATGAGTATTCAACGTTATGAACCGTTGAAGATATTGTCAAATCGAGAGTAAAGGAGGAAACGACATGCAATTACTATTAGAAAATGTTGGATATAGTTACAATGGAGTAGATGTTGTATTACAAGATGTGAATTTCTCTTTTGAAGAAGGTAAGATTTATGCCATTGTTGGGAAATCTGGAGCAGGGAAAACAACATTGTTATCGTTGTTATCACAACTAACAAAACCTACCACAGGCAAAATTATCTATAATAAAAAAGATATTAAAGAAGTTGATCAATATGAATATCGTAGCAAGTATGTAGGGGTTGTATTTCAAAATTTTAACTTGTTGCCTAATTTAAGCGCGGTAGAGAATGTTATGTTATCAATGGATATCGCAGGTATTAAACGAACAGATCGAAAAGAATATGCAATGGAACTCTTGCGTAAAGTTGGACTTGAAGATGATGAAGCAAATCGTAGGATATTGAAATTATCGGGTGGTCAACAACAGCGTGTAGCAATCGCTAGAGCTTTATCTTATGAACCAGAAATCATCTTAGCAGATGAACCGACAGGAAATTTAGATGAAGACACACAAAATGAAATCATGAACATATTCAAACAGTTGGCGTATGAAGA
>JAVWJF010000094.1:0-8904 GCA_036639195.1 Longicatena sp. | reverse complement strand
AAGGGAATTGTTCACCTTCTTCTCATATCTTTATTTTGCGGCTTCTTTTGCGTTATTAGCAGCTTCCATAACACTCGTCAAAGAAACTGTACATCCAGCTAAAATATCATCGCCAGTTGCTTTTCCATCGTCTCCTAGTTTCACTTTATCCAAACCATTCTTTACGATGTAGTCTTCTAAGTATTTGATTTGTTCAAACCATTCTTTTTTAGCCTTTTTGCTATCTGATTTCATGCCATAATCATTACCAAGTTCTTTTTTGGATTTCCCTTTTTTGGTTTCATCCAATTTGATAGATACAACTTCATCACCCTTCATAACAATTTCAGCAGTTGCTTTGTCTCCTTCTTTGTTAACAGCAGATTCACCACTGCCTTTTACCTCTTTAGCAGAGCTTCCACAACCTGCTAAAACAAGTGCCATAAGTAATACTGCAGATAATTTTTTCATAATTTCCTCCATGCTAATTTAATAGCTTATCTGTATGTTCCCATCCAACCTGTTAAATAGTAACAAATACTCTATAAGTTCGTCAATCAGTTTACACCGAATTACACAGTTAATTTTTACCATTCCTTTAAAAGTTGATAACTGCTTGGATAGCTCTCTGCCATCGTTCTAAATTCTCCCTTCTAAGTTCTTCTTTCATGGATGGATAAAATTCTTTAGAAATCTGGAATTGATTTCGTATTTCTTCTTTGTTTTTCCAATACCCAACCGCAAGACCTGCAAGATATGCAGCACCAAGAGCGGTTGTTTCACTAATGGTAGAGCGAACGACACATGCCTTGGTTATATCGCTTTGAAACTGCAAGAGATAGTTGTTTAAACTTGCGCCTCCATCTACTTGCATTCGTTCTATTGAAAGTCCACTATCTTCCTTCATCGCATTTAATACATCATTGGTTTGATAGGCTAATGATTCTAGTGTAGCACGTATGATATGATCTTGCGTTGTTCCCCTTGTTAAACCAAACATAGCGCCTTTAACTTGGGCTTTCCAATAAGGAGCACCCAACCCAGTAAAGGAAGGAACTACAATAACTCCATCACTACTCTCTACACGCAATGCTCTTTCCTCACTATCTTTTGATTGATTCAAAATCTGCAAACCATCTCTTAGCCACTGAATAGCTGCCCCTGCAACAAAGACACTACCTTCTAGCACATAATCTACTTCCCCATTGATTCTCCAACCAACACAGGTAACAAGTCCATTACGAGAACGTATGAGTTTCTCTTTGGTATTCATCAATAGAAAACAACCAGTACCATAGGTGTTTTTCACATCTCCAGCGTCAAAACAAGTCTGTCCAAATAAGGCTGCTTGTTGATCTCCAATAAGAGAAGCGACTGGAATCGGCGTATCAAAAATCCCTTCACATACTCCATATACTTCGCTACTATCACAAATCTTTGGTAACATGCACATAGGAATGTTCCAAAGCTTACATAATTCTTCATCGAACTCTAATGTCTTAATATTCATCAACATCGTACGAGATGCATTTGACACATCACTCACATGTACTTTTCCTTTTGTAAGTTTCCACAACAACCATGTATCCATCGTACCAAACAAGAGTTCACCACGCTCTGCACGTGCTTGGGCACCTTCCACATGATCTAATATCCAACGTATCTTACTAGCAGAGAAATAAGGATCCAACAACAACCCTGTTTTTTCTTTGACCCACTCTTCCATACCCTCATCTTTTAATCGCACACAGTATTCATCACTTTGACGAGACTGCCATACAATCGCAAAATAAATTGGCTGTCCACTCTCTTTATCCCATACCACCGTAGTTTCTCTTTGATTGGTGATACCAATTGCTTCAATTTGTGAATCTTTGATTCCAGCTTTTGCCATCACTTCAAAGATAACTCCAACAGTACTTGCCCATATATCATTTGCATTTTGTTCCACCCAACCAGGATGGGGATAATAATTTTCTAATTCTTTTTGTGCTAACGCAAGAATATTACTTTCTTCATCAAATAGTATTGCACGAGTACTTGTAGTACCCTGATCGATTGCCATAATGTACTTTTGCATATAAAGACCTCCATAAAGCTTATCAACTATATCGATTATATCACATTTGAAAGCGTTTACCATGATTAAATGAAACATTTATTTCTCTCACTTATAACCTTCGTAGTTCACCCCTATATTTATAAGGTTTCTATACCATCCCATCTTTTGTTCTTACACTTTACAAATACGAAATGAATTTGAAAATTCTAGAAAATAAACAAACGTTACACTTTTTCTCAGCAATACACAAATTGGATAGTTTGATATAGGCACACACAAAAAGCCATCATTTTTAAATGATGACTTTCGTTTTTAAATACTTTCTTGTCGAATCGTTTCTACAATATTATCTTTCTTTAATTTTCGTAATGCGTACTGTGTAATACAAAATAAAATTAGGAAGATGAATACTATCATAATGATATTGGAACTCACAGGAATCTCAAAAGGATATCCAAAAGTACTATTTAATATCAAATAAAGCAAATACATAGCTCCTACTCCAAGAATTCCACCATAAATGCATGCTTTAACCCCATAAGATAAAATTTCAAACATCATCATTTTTTGAAACTTACGTGGTGTTATACCAACAGAGTGTATCATTGCGAATTCCCTTTTTCTTAGGTTGATTCCTGTGGAAATTGTATTGATGATGTTGGCAATACAAACGATCGCAATCAATGATGCAAATCCATATAGAAGGATATTAATGAGCAAAGATTGTTGACTCCTAGAACGCATAAGTTGTGAATAGTTATGAATATACATAGATACTCCACTATTCTCATACTTTCGTTGTATAACTCCAAGTTCTTGTTCTAAGGCAAGGTCGTCATCTGTAGTGAATTCTACATTAAAGCTTGGAAACATTGCAGTGTCACTTACTTTTTGATTTTCAAGCACTAGTTTCGCAAAATTCTCTTCGTTCGTTACTATCATAATCGTTGGAAAAAACTCCATATCAGAAGAAGCATCAACAGGGATTTTCTTATCACTAACATGCGCAACTCGCACATTCACAAAGGTATTGAGAACACCTTGAGCATCCATTTTTTGGATACCCATATGGTCATTTTTAGAAATATCAAGCCACTCTACTTCTTCGTATTTCTGTTCATTAGGGTATTTATAGGATCCTTTGTTAACGAGAATAATAGAAGGTTCCCTTGAAGACATTGTTTCTTTTGAAGCACCAATATCTTTTGCATATGTATCGAATGATGTATCATCTAGTACAATAAGCTCATATGATGGTTCAATTCGCAAGTTATCAATACCCTCCATTTGTGCATAATATGCTTTGTTCATAAAGTCGACTGCTTGTTTAGTGAAATTGACTTCTTGATCATAAATAATTGGCATCCGCTTATAGGTTGTTATACTCTTTGCATTTCGTGTATTTTTTAAATCCTTAATCATTTCCTTGCTTGGCTCGATATATTGTTTTGAATCATATTCTTGTGTAACCTGTAGTTTGATATCAAATAGAGAATTTTCTTGTACTAAGAAATAAGATTTTTGTACAAGAGAGGAAAAATAACTTGCGCTCATGAATAATATCACACAAATAACAAGAGATGTTAAAGTCGCAATATATCGAGAACGATTACGTTTCATATTTTTTAAACCTAGTTCTCCCTCAATTCCAAAAAATTTGCGTGTAAGTCTTTCTTTCTTCCTATGATATTTTCTAATCTTAATATCTTTGTTTTGACGAATTGCAGAGATAGGAGAAATTCGTTGAGCCCTTCGGGATGGAATCCAAGCGGATAGAAATAAAATCAGGATTGCAAATATTACTGTCAATAAAATACTCCATCCTTCGATGATCACTTGTAATCCTACTGCAGTGCTTCCAAATAAACCTTCAATATAAGGATTCATTAATGCGAATGTAATATTCAGCCCTAAAATACTTGTTAGGATACCTAATGGAATCGAAATCATTCCAATTACACCTGCTTCAAAGAAGACAGAATTTCTACGTTGTTTTCGTGTAGCTCCAACGCTTGAAAGCATTCCAAGATAACGACTTCGCTCACTTAATGAAATAGAAAACGCATTATAGATAAGAGAAATGCCACCTATCATAATAATAAGAAATAGAAGTATACACGCCTTAACGATGACATCCATTAGACCATCTTGTGCTGTCCCATAAAGATAAGTAAGAGCGATATGAGCAGCATAATCTTGCCTTTCAATATCATATTTTTCCGCAATCATATCCATGTCATTTTCTAGAGTTTGCTTGTTGACAAAGGACACAAATAGTTTATAGTTTTCGCCTTTTTGAAAATTTGTAAATGCATAAAATACTGGTTCTTGTTTCATTTCTGCATTTACTTCCACCATTCCAGTGATCACAAATGTTTTTGTTTCTTTTTGTTCTTCTTTAATTACATTCCCATCAGCATCCAAGATTGCATCTTTCTTTATAAGAAGCTCTATCGAATTGTTGATTTTATAAATAAAATTTTTATCATTCATCAGTTCTTCACAAAGGACAATTTCATTATCTTTTGTTGGAAGTCTTCCCTCCTTTAGAAGGACACCACCTAACTGTGAATGTTCTGTATCCATTCCTAGGATAGAAAGATCTCTTCGATATGTATTCTCTATCGCAATAGAACTTTCTGTTAAAGATGACGTAGCAATATTACTCAAACGAAATGTTTTTTCAAAAGCATCTTCTTTTACAATGTTTTCCATAACATCTTCATCATCAATTACAAAAAAGCCTTCATAACTTCCCTTTTCTGCGATACTAGAGCGAATCATTACATCTTGAAAAGATGTCACAAGAATACAAACTGCAGAAATCATCGCAACGCAGATAGTAACTCCAACTATGGTCACAATGGTACGTTTCTTGTTTTGATGCATACATTTCCATGTGACCTTCTGCATAATGTTCATCGACGAATCACCTCATCCTTAACAATTCGTCCATCTTCAATTGATATAATACGATCTGCTTGTATCGCGATATTTTCATCATGTGTTATAACAATCAATGTCTGTTTATGTTTCTTATGCAAACTTTTCAATAAGTTGATGATTTCTTCACTGTTTTTTCGATCTAAATTCCCCGTTGGTTCATCCGCCAAAAGAAGAACAGGACTTGCAATGAGTGCACGACCAATGGAAACCCTTTGTTGTTGTCCACCGCTCAATTCATTTGGAAGATGATGCAAACGATCTTTAAGTCCTAATGTCGCAACCAACTCTTTGTAATGTGCATCGTTGACTTCTCGATGATCCAACAACAATGGAAGCTGTATATTTTCTTCCACATCCAATACTGGAATTAGATTATAAAATTGATAAATAAGACCGATTTGTCGTCTACGAAAAATTGCCATCGCGCTCTCATCTAGCGCATACATATCTTTATCATCGATATACACTTTCCCATTGCTTGGTGTATCTACACCTCCAAGAATGTGCAACAATGTAGATTTACCAGAACCACTGGCTCCTACAATTGCCACAAACTGCCCTTGTTCTACACTAAAACTAACATTATCTAATGCCTTTACTTGGTTTTCACCTGTGCCATACACTTTCGTGAGATGCTCCACTCTTAATGTTTCCATACCTTACCTCCTTGATATCTTTATCATACACGTTCATTATGACTCGTTCATGACATATAGATGACAGTTTTGTCATTTATAGAAGGTAATGGTAAACGTTGTACCTTCCTGTTTTTTACTAGCCACTTCAATAGAAGCATTGTGTTGAATACAAATGGAACGTGATAATGCCAAACCAATACCAACACTATCACTTGCCGCATTCTTACCTCGGTAAAAACGTTCAAAAACATGAGGTAAATCTTCTTCATCAATACCACATCCATGATCTATGAAAAACAATCGGGTATGTAAAGGAGTTTCTTGTACTATAATTTGAATAGCAGAATCTTCATCAGTATGTTCCAGGCTATTTTTAATAAGATTTCCAAATGCCTCTATTAACCAATTCTTATCCCCTACAATAAAAATACTTTCATCACAAGATACTATACAGTCTTGATGCTTTAATTCGATAAGAATTTGAAATGGTTCTAAAGCATGCTGTATGACTTCATGTAAAGCAATCTTTTCTTTATGAAATGTAATAGCATTAGCATCAATTTTGCTGATCTTCAATAATGATGATATAAGCCATTGAAGGCGTTTCATTTGTTCCCTCATTTGAACGATAAATTCCATTTTCTTCTCTTGTGGTAATTCTTCTTCCAACAAGTCACTCATTACCATAATACTTGTTAATGGTGTTTTTATTTGATGAGAAATATCACTTAGTGCATTCGCAAGAAAGTGTTTATCTTTTCGTAGTTCGTCTGCTTGCTGTCGAAGAATATGAATGATTTTGTAAATATCACTTTTTAGAATACTAAGTTCTCCTTCAGCATACTCTTGTACTTCAAAATATTGTACACCTTGATATACTTTTTGAAGATATACGCATAGTTTCTCAACTTCCTGATAACGTTGTTTTGTATATATGAAAAAAAGTACATATGCTGTACATGCTACACATAAAAATCCAATTAAAAAATTTGTTATTAAACTAATTAATAAACACCCCAATACCATGATTCCATAAACATATGTCCCTTTTCGAATTTCCTTATTCTTCCACATATAAATTCTCCAAACGATAACCCAGTCCCCGGACTGTCACTATGATAGTAGGTTCTTGCGCATCCTCTTCTAATTTTTCACGAAGCCTACGGATGTAAACACTCAATGTATTATCATTCACAAAATTACCTGCGACATCCCATAGACTTTCTAGAATTTGTGAACGTGAAAGCACTTGCCCAGGGTGATTTAAAAATACCAAAAAAAGACGATACTCCATTGCAGTTAAGAGCACTTCCTCACCATATTTATATACTTTGCCACTTTTTGTATGAATTTCGATGTGTCGGATATGGTATTTGCCTGTGTTCTCTTGTTTATAATATCGTCTCGTAACAGATTTTATTCGACTTAATAATTCTTTTAAACGAAATGGTTTTGTAATATAATCATCTCCACCTAAATCTAATCCCATAACTACATTGACTTCATCATCCATAGCGGTTAAAAATATAACAGGTACATTTTGTCTTTGTTTGACAAACTTACATATGTCATATCCACTACCATCACTCAATCCAATATCTAAAAGTAATAAATCGAAGTTTTCACTCGCTAAACACTGTAACGCTTCCGCCTTTTTAGTACAGTGATTTACTTTATACCCTTCTTTTTCTAAAGAATAGACTAATCCTAATGCTATTGCATGATCATCCTCTACGAATAGTATCTTCAATTTAATCACCTCTTATCTTATCTCATTATAAAAGAAAACAGCCGTGAAGTCCACGACTGTTACAGAATTGTCATGATGTAATTTTTTCTTTTACCCTTGTTAAAAAAGCTTTCTCAAAAGTAGTTACATCAACGGGTCTGCTAAATAAATATCCTTGAATGAGATAACATCCAAGTCCCATCAATAAATTGCGTTGTTCCATATTTTCGACACCTTCTGCTATGACTGCAATATGTAATTCTTTACACATATCGAGGATATGTTTTATAACTGTCATATTCTTCTCGTGTTCTTTTAAGGAATGTATCAAACTTTTGTCTATCTTTAAAACATCTACATGAATATCTGATAAAATTGATAAGTTCGTAAAATCTGTACCAAAGTCATCTAATGATAGAGAAAATCCTGCTTCGTGAATTTGACGAGCTCGTTGATAGAGCATCGTTTTCCCAACATCCGCATAGCTTTCTGTGATTTCTATTTCGATATATTTTTTTGAAATGTCATATTGTTTTACAATTGTATTCATAATATCTATTAAATTTTCTTCCATCATTGTAACTCTTGAGAAATTAAGCGAAATGATAGGACACCTTTTTCCAGAGAGTGACCATTTCTTTATTAATTTACATACTTCTTCAAATACAAATAGATCTATGTAACGAATAATTCCATTCTGCTCATATTTAGGAATATATTCAGATGGAGGAACAAGGTTGCCATTCGTTCCAATTTTCCGAATCAATGCTTCCGCACCAACAACGTCTCCATACTTAGCATTTACTTTTGGCTGTAAGTAAATGACATATTCTTTGTTTTCAATAGCAGATATCAATTCGTCTTGCATTTTATAATGATCAATATTTTTTAATTCATTAATCCGTGCCTTTTTAGCTTTCTTATTCACAAGTTTACTTTGTGTTGCAAACTTAATCATAGTAGCTAACTTTTTCTCTACTGCATCCCATGAATATCCAATGGAAATTGAGAACTCATTTAGTGTACTCACTTTCTCTTGGAATCGTTTGATGGCATGTTCCAACTGTTTTAATTCTACATCCATAAAGATACTTTGAAATTCATCTCCACCCAGTCGATAATTAATCGCACCTGCAAAACATTCTTGCATTAAATTTGCGACAGTTTTTAAATAGGTATCTCCCATTTTTGTACCCTTTAAAGAGTTAATATTACTTAATCCATTGATATCAATCATGATAACCGCAAGATTATTCACACTATCAGGATTATATTGAGATACAAATTCATCATATTTTTTCCTGTTGTAAAGTCCCGTTAAAGTATCATATTTCTGTGTGTATAAAATATCCTCGACCATTTTACACTTATGCCATTCATTTGCGACAAACGCAGTGAAATTTTTCAAGAAAGAAATATTCTGTAGATTCCCATGTAAGTTATCAATTTCAATGATTCCTAATTCTTGACTACCATCATATAAACAATACCATTCTTGATTGTAAATGTTCTTTTGTTTTAGAATAGTATACAAATCATAAGACACGGTC
>JAVWJF010000093.1:0-8947 GCA_036639195.1 Longicatena sp. | reverse complement strand
GGCGGAGATGATGAAAGTGTAAATTCTATTACATTGGAACAATTGGAAGAATGTTATCGCATGAATTATCATCCAAGTACAATGGTACTTGTAGGAGTAACTAATCAAAATCCTGAAAAGGTACTAGCGGCTATTAAGGAAAATCAAAAGAAGAAAGACTTTCCTGAAATATCAAATGTTCATCGTTTAAAGTATGAAGAACCAAAAGAGGTACATCGTAAAAATTATAGCTTTACGATGGATGTGTCTATACCTAAAATTGCGTATGCATATAAACTTGAAGGTGTAAAAGATGCACTAGATCGTGCACGAAGAGAATGGTGTTTGAAAACGATGCTAGACGCTTGTTTTTCGACATTAAATCCACTCTACCAGGATTGGATTGATCAAGGAATCATCAATGATTATGTGGGATGTGAAGTGGATCTTGGAGAAGATCATGGAATGTTGATGTTTTATGGAGAAACAAGAGATGAAGAAGCATTTGAAAAGATTGTATCTCAAAGTGTAGAAGCGATTGCGAATGCAAGTGTTAGTGATGAAGTACTTCAACGTTTAAAGCGTCGCTATTTTGGACAATCTATTCGAAGTTTGAATAGTTTTGATGATATTGCGATTACCTTTGTACGCAATTACTTTGAAGGCTTGGATTTCTTTGAAGCTATGGATGTGTTGTATGATATCAACAAAGAAGATATTATCGAAACATGTGCATGTCTTAATGGAGTCGATGTTTGTAAGGTAGAATTAAAGCCAGAAAAATAAGGGAGGGATGCCTATGCGGTAGGTGGGCGTTGGAATAAAAAACAAAGAAAGGAGTCGATACTATGAATATCGTAGCATTTGTTGGACAAATTGTTGAATTACCAAAGTTACGTGAATCTGCGCAAGGAAATAAGTTTGCCACTATGGTGGTTAGAGTTGGTCGTCCATTCCCAAATAGTGATGGAGTGTATGAACAAGATGATTTAACCTTTACCTTGTGGAAAGGGATTGCGGAAACCACGACCCAAATTGCAAATGAAGGGGATCAAGTCGCAATCAAAGGTAGATTACAATCTCATACATTTGAAGGGAATGATGGACTAACGCATCGTTCTTATGATTTGATTGCAGAAAATGTTTCGTTCTTGTCAAAAAAAGAAGTATAAAAAAATCCAGTTTGCACTGGACTTTTTTTTATGACTATCTGTTGTAGAATTCTACTACTAACAATTCGTTGATTTCTGCATTCAACTCACTGCGTTCTGGAAGACGAAGGTAAGTACCTTTTTTAGCATCTTTGTTTACATCTACGAAAGCTACTGTGTTCAATGTTGCTTCTAAAGCTTCATTGATTGCTTTCATGCTTTGTGATTTTTCTTTTACTTCAATAATTGTTCCTGGTTTTGCAACGTAGCTAGGAATATCCACTTTTTTACCATTTACTAAAATGTGTCCGTGGTTAACAAGCTGACGAGCAGCACGACGAGTACGAGCAAATCCCATACGATATACAAGGTTGTCTAAACGAGATTCCAACAAGCATAAGAAGTTGTCACCCTTAACACCTTTCATCTTACTAGCTTTTGTGAATGTGTTGTAGAATTGACGTTCATTCAATCCGTACATGAAACGAATTTTCTTTTTTTCACGATGCTGTAATCCGTATTTTGTAATTTTGATAGTTTTTGTAGGTCCATGTTGACCTGGTGCATAAGCACGTTTTTGAAGCTCTTCTCCAGTTTCTAGAATAGAGAATCCTAAACGACGGGATGTCTTCCAAACTGGTCCTTTTACTCTTGACATTATATGTCCTCCTTATTGTTTCAGCTACAAAACAATAACGATGCAAACATCTTAAACTGTGTTTCTTTCCATGATGCTTTCACCCTAGCGAAAGGGGTACTCGCGATACCGTAGAATCTACGTAAGAAACGCTTTTTCTAAGACTTTACATTCCGCTATCCATTTTATTGCCACTATACTATACCAAACATGCCTATAGATGTCAATCAGAACTTTCTTTTCTAATCATGAACTAAAGAAATCATATGATTCCATAAATTGTCAAAAAAGTGTTTATAGACCCTATTGAAAACTGTGAAAACTTACGAAAATATAATTTCTTAATTGCGTGTTTTATGTTACAATATATACAGTGAAAATCAGTGAAAGAGGTGCCTATATGGATAATTTTATCAATCGTATAAAAAACATCGTTTCCTTGGATGTTTTGATTTATATTGTGATTGCGCTTGTTGCGATTATATTACTTACAATTATAATGTTGGTGATTCGTAAAAAACGGGCTACGAAACAATTGGAGGAATTAGAGCTTCATTATAACTCGTTGAAGGGAATCCCTCTTGCGTTTAAATTGAATAAGGCAGTTGCATTATCTCGTGTGAATGAAGATATGAGTGCACAGGTAGATGTCTGTAAAGCAGACTTTGATGAAATTCAAGAGAAACTAAAAAACTGCAGTGTAGAGCTTGCGGAAATTGATGATATGATTTATGGTCATAAGGTCAAAGGCGCAAAACGTAAAATGGATTCATTGGTATTTGATTTAGAGTTGTGTGAAGCGGATGTAAAAAAAATCAATATGGTGTTGGATGACATTCTAGAACAAGAGAATGAACAACGAGTACATATCAATGCATTGAAAGAACAATTCCGTGCGATTAAGAAAGTGATCAATGATAATCGTACTTCCTACTCACAAAGCTATGAGTATTTAGAAACGGAAGTCATCACGATTGAAAAGATGTTTTCTAAATTTGAAGAATGGATGTTTGCCTCAGAGTTTAATAAAGCTGCAGATGAACAAAAAGAAATTGGAGAATCCATTCGTCATTTAGAAGATATCGTACAAGTTTTACCATCCCTTTATGAACGTGCAAAAGGTGCTTTACCAAGAGCAATTGATGAGGTAGGGTATGCATTTGCACAGGCAAAGAACAAAGGGGTTTATCTTGATCATTTAGAAGTTCGTAAGAATTTAGATGTTATCAGTGATATGTTAAAATCTGATTTGAATAAACTTCGTAACGGAAATCCTGAAAATGTAAAAGAGGATTTGGATGATTGTGAAACAAGGATTGCTCAACTTTCTGAACAAATCAGTATGGAAGAGCGTGCCTTTAGTGAAGTAGATGATAATGTTGATATCTTATTTAAGGATATTCGTGAAGTAAATCAAAATGTAGAAAGTATTCATGAATTATACAATCGAGTTTATGAACGATTTGGATTTGAAAATTGGACAGAAAAGTTAAAAGATGCAGATCATAGATTAGAAGCTTTGAATGATATGCAACGTAAATTAGATAAAATTGTTGGAGAACATAAAGTTCCATATACTACGATTTTAATTGCTTATAAAGAATTAGAACAAAGCGCATCAAGTTATCGCAGCGATGTTTCTGCGATGATGGAGAAGTTAAACAGCGCTTGTAGCGATGAGGAACGTGCGAAGAAACAACTCATCAAACTACAATTGATTTTGAATGAAATTCGTGTAAAGATGTCAAAACATCGTTTACCGAATGTATCGGTGCAATATGAAGAAGATTTATACAAAGGGAATTCGATGATCAAAGATATTCATGTCATTCTTGATAATTCTCCTTTGGATGTAAAACGTTTGAATAATGAGTTACGTGATGCGATTGATTTTATTTATACATTATATAACAACGTGAACAATTTAGTAGGAATGGCAATTATGGTAGAAAATACAATTGTATTTGGAAACCGTTATCGTTCTTCTTATCCTGAAATTGATTCCGAGTTAACACGTGCTGAGTTATGTTTCAGAAATGGACAATATACAAAAGCATTGAAAATTGGTATCCAATGTATTGAAAAAATGCATCCAGGTTCCTATGAAAAATTGATTAGTCGTAAAGATCCAAGCATTATGAACGCGGAGCAATAACGTGATTTATTTAGATTATGCATCTACGACACCAATTCGTAAAGAGGTGTTGGATACATATACAATGTTACTTACAAAGTATTATGGAAATAGTGACTCCTTACATGATATAGGTCGTGAAAGTGCGAAACTAATGGAACAAAGCCGTGCATCCGTTGCACAGCTTTTCCATGTTCGCTCAGATGAAATTTTTTTCACTTCTTGTGCAAGTGAGTCAAATAACTATGTAATCAAGGGATATGCTTGGAAAAATGATTATAAAGGAAAACATATTATTACGACTTGTGTAGAACATTCTAGTATCCATATGGCATGTGAACAGCTAAAAGAGCATTTTGGGTTTGATATCACGTATTTGCCTGTGAATGAAAGAGGAGTTGTTTCACTAATTGATTTGAAAAATGCTTTACGTAAAGATACAATTCTTGTATCAATGATGATGGTGAATAATGAAACGGGAGCGATTAACCCAATCAAAGAGTGTGCAGACTATGTACATGAACATAGTAGAGCTGCCTTTCATATGGATGGGGTACAAGCATTAGGTAAGGTTGAACTCGATTTATCTTGGGTGGATATGGCTACGTTTTCTGCTCATAAAATTTATGGTTTAAAAGGAAGTGCAATCTTCTATAAACAAAAGAATATAGAAGTCCTTTCATTGATCAGTGGTGGTCAACAAGAGAATGGTTATCGAGCAGGAACTAGCAACGCTCCAACCAATATTGTGTTTGCGAAAACATTGCGTTTAATTTTGGAAGAACAGAAAAACAATTACGAATATGTTAAAAGCCTAAACAACTATCTTCGAGAAGAACTAGGGAAGATGGAGGATGTGTGTATCAATAGTGATATTGAAGGCTCTCCCTATATCCTTAATGTTTCTTGTTTGAAGGTGGGAAGTGAAATTATGCTAAATGCATTGAACGAAAAAGGATTTGCGGTTTCGGCGCAAAGTACTTGTTCATCAAAGAGTAAGGCGATATCACAAGTGTTGTTGGCTATGGGATTAGGAGAAGTACGTGCTACCCATGCCGTACGTATTTCATTATCGCATTTGACAACACAAAAAGAAGTAGAAGTATTTATACGTGCATGGAAGGAGATTACTCATGACTATCGAACAAAATAACATTGTTTATGACCATATTCTGGTCCGCTTTGGTGAACTATCCACGAAAGGAAAGAATAAAAAAGATTTTATCAAACGTTTATTAACAAATATGAAAAACGCATTGCGAGAATTCGAGGCGTTAACGTACGAAAGAACACATGATCGTATGTATATTATGCTAAATGGAGAAGATCCTAAAAAGGTAAGTGAACCACTGGCAAAGGTATTTGGTATTTCTTCTTTTTCTTTTGCGATACAAGTCCCAAGTGATATTGAAGAAATTAAGAAAACAGCCCTTATGGTTGCGAAAGAAACAAGTGGCGATACTTTTAAAATTGAAAGTCGTCGTAGTTATAAATTGTTTCCAATGATTTCAGATGAAATCAATCGGGAACTTGCGGGAGAAATCTTGCGAAATACGGAATGGAAAGTGAATGTAAAGACTCCTGATTTAAGAATTCAAGTAGAATTACATGAAGACCATACCTATATTATGACAAATAAAATCCCTGGTGCTGGTGGATATCCAGTAGGAGTTGGTGGAAAAGCGCTTGTGATGTTATCGGGAGGAATTGATTCCCCTGTAGCAAGTTATCTAATGATGAAACGTGGGATTTCCATTGAATGCATTCATTATGCATCACCTCCATATACCAGCAAAGCTGCACAAGATAAAGTGTTGGATCTTGCTAGAGCAATCGCTCCTTATCAAGGACATATACGTGTACATGTAGTTCCTTTTACAGAACTACAATTGGCGATTTACAAGCACTGTGATGAGAGTTATGCAATTACCATTATGCGTCGTATGATGTATCGTATTGCGCAACGCATTTGTGAGAAACAAAATTGTCTTGCGATTGTAAATGGAGAAAGTATTGGACAGGTTGCATCTCAAACCTTAGAGAGTATGCAAACAATCAATGAAGTTACACAAATGCCAGTGATTCGACCAGTCGCATGTCTTGATAAATTAGAAATTATTGATTTGGCAAAGAAAATCAATACGTACGAGACATCAATTTTACCATTTGAAGACTGTTGTACGATTTTTACTCCTAAAAATCCAGTGACCAAACCAACGCTACATAGAGCACAACGTTTGGAATCTAGATTCGATTTTGAGACTTTATTAAATGAGTGCATTGAGAAAACAGAAAGTATCAATATATATCCTAGCGTTAAGGTGGATGAAGATATTTTCTAGTATAAAGTAAAAAGCCTCAGGCATACTAAACTTGAGGTGAGAAAAATGGAAAGAAGAAAACAGTTTAACGAAAAACAGGTTGAACAAGATCTTTACCAGTACGAAATGGGTATCGAATTAGGTGCTGAACTGGAAAATCAGAAGAGAAATCATGAGTCAGAATATGACAAAGAAAATTCTTGCGAAGATTTCAAAGAAAACTTCAATAACCAGTTCCGTAACAACCAAAATCGTAACCAACGTAACAACAACCAAAAGAATAACGAACGTTAATTCTGCGAATTGATAGACACCCATTGTGGTGTCTTTTCTTATATCGAATAGAATTGTATAATTATTTACGATTGTCATCATGTTTTGAAAGGAATTATGCTATAATTTTTAAATTGGAAGGTGATAGTATGTTGGTATGTCCGAAATGTAAGGGTCTATTACAAAAGAACGGCTCTAGTTATATATGTGAAGAACATCACTGTTTTGATATCGCAAAACGTGGGTATGTGAATTTATTGTTAGGGAATCATAAAACAAGTGGAGATGATAAAGAGATGATCATCGCTCGAACAAGATTTTTATCGCACGGTTATTATCAACCACTTTGTGATAGATTAATAGAAATTGTTAAAGAACTTCATCCAACATCTCTTGTGGATGCAGGATGTGGTGAAGGGTTTTATACAAATCAGATTACGAAGGCTCTTCAAGACTGTGAAGTATATGGCTTTGATTTATCAAAACATGGAGTAGATGAAGCGTGCAAAGCTCATACAAGTGCAGTATATGGAGTTGCGAATGTCTTTCATTTACCTTTAGCAGATGCGTGTGCAGATGTGGTATTGTCAGTCTTCGCTCCTTTTGATGAGGAAGAGTGTGCTCGTGTACTAAAAGAACACGGTGTATTTATTAAGGTTGGGCCTGGTCCTCAGCATTTAATGGATATGAAAAATGTCTTATACGAAGAAGTATATGAGAATGAAAAGAGTGAACGTTTACAAAGCATGTTTACCTTTGAAGAAGAGTATTATGTGGATTATGAAACATGTATTGATGGACATGATGATATTTGGGCATTGTTTCAAATGACTCCTTATTTTTGGAAATCTCCAAAAGAGGGTAGTGATCGACTTCGAGAGCTACAACAACTTTCTACACGTGTACAATTTCATATCGAAGTATATAGAAAATAAAAGTCTATAAACACGATTATGAACCTTTTACAACAATTCATCCATATGATATAATGGACAAAGCAAAGGAATGGAAAGGCGGTTTTGGGTATGGCATTTGAATCATTAAGCGAACGTTTAGGGAAGGCGTTTAAGAATATAACGGGGAAAGGTAAACTTACAGAAAAAAACATGAATGACATGTTGCGTGAAGTGCGTATGTCATTATTAGAAGCAGATGTAAATTATGCTGTTGTGAAAGATTTCATTGCAAAGATTAAAGAACAAGCACTAGGCGAGGAAGTTATGAGTTCCTTAAATCCTGGGCAAATGGTTGTGAAGGTTGTTCATGATGAAATCGTGAATTTATTAGGTAGTGAAGATGCACCTGTAAATTATAGAAAAGAAGGCATTAGTACCATTATGATGGTAGGTCTTCAAGGAACTGGTAAAACAACAGCTGCGGCTAAGATTGCCAGTGTAATGAAGCGTAAGCAAAATAGAAACCCATTGCTAGTTGCATGCGATGTGATTCGTCCTGCGGCAATTGAACAATTAAAAACCTTAGGAGAAAGTATCGGTGTAGAAGTATTCTCTTTAGGAGTAGAAACGAAAGCTTTAGAAACAGCAAAAAAAGCAATGCTATATGCGAAAGAAAAAGGATATGATACGGTCTTGTTCGATACGGCTGGTCGTTTGCATATCGATGAAGAATTGATGCAAGAATTAGCGGATATCAAGGCAGAAGTTCAACCGGATGATATCTTATTAACGGTCGATGCGATGACAGGACAAGATATCGTCAATGTCGCAAGTAGTTTCCATGAACAACTATCTGTTACTGGATTGGTCGTTACAAAATTAGATGGAGATTCTCGAGGTGGTGGTGTTTTATCCGTACGCACCATTACCAATGTACCAGTGAAGTTTGTTGGTCTTGGTGAAAAAATTGAAGATTTAGATGTATTCCATCCAGATCGTATGGCAGATCGTATTCTTGGTATGGGAGACATCATGACATTGGTGGAACAAGCGCAAGAAAAAATGGATTTAGAAGAAAGCGCAAAAGCAGCTAATCGTATGATGAGTGGTAAATTTACATTAAACGATATGTTATCACAATTTCAACAGCTTAAGAAAATGGGTTCATTAGGTGGAATTATGAAGATGATTCCTGGTATGAGTCAAATGGCTGGACAGCTAGATGAAGCAAAAGCAGATAGCAAAATGAAGAAAAGTGAAGCTATTATATTAAGTATGACACCAGAAGAAAGAGAAAATCCAGAAATTCTTCGTGCTTCTAGAAAAAACCGTATTGCGAAAGGTAGTGGAACGCAAGTAGCGGATGTAAATCGTGTAATCAA
This sequence comes from Longicatena sp., assembly GCA_036639195.1. Classification (GTDB taxonomy): domain Bacteria; phylum Bacillota_I; class Bacilli_A; order Erysipelotrichales; family Erysipelotrichaceae; genus JAVWJF01. The sequence goes on along the minus strand of JAVWJF010000093.1, from coordinate 174 downwards.
TGATTTTGAAAAAATGAAGACGGTTATGAAACAAATGGGAAGTATGGGCAAAAATGGTATGGGGAATATGTCTGGATTGGGTGCTATGAAAAATATGCGCAACATGAATAAAATGATGCGTGGTGGCAAAGGGAGAAAATTCTAAACAAGGCAAATGCCTTGTTTTTCTTAAGG
>JAVWJF010000092.1:0-8975 GCA_036639195.1 Longicatena sp. | reverse complement strand
AAATACTTCTTCGTAGAGTTCGAAGTTCACTACTCGCATTATCTAGAACTTCCTGATTCACAGAAATACAAGCTTCTATGTGGCTCGCTACTCCTCTATGATCACTAAACGAATCTATCAATTCTTTCAGATAAGGAGTTTCCAATTCACTTGCCTTAAAGTATTTGGACACATGTTCGCATGCACGAATCCCATCCGCAATATCACGTAAATCAGCTGCGCTTAACATTCGATCTTTCATGGCATCTTGAATACTACCACCAATATCGTGAACTCCACCAAATGGTAGATTTCCATAACGCACAACCAAATCAAACGCTTCTTTTACTCTTCTTAGTTCTCTCTCTACCCAAAGCGCATCAAAATGGGGCTGTAATTGTCGAATTCTCTGTTTTCCCAAGGAAAAAGAGCAGTGCTTTAAAAACTGTTCTTTTACAATATCTAATTCTAACGATTCTATTTCTATTTTCATAATTATTCGCTTCGCAGCATAGAAACAATTTGTGCTGCGTTCTCCTCACTCACATTTTGTTTAAGAAGCCAATCATAATAGCGATTGATCTCTTCCTGTGTAAAAGTCTTATCACTTTGTAACGCTTCATCCAACTCATTTAAATCTATGTAAAAGAAAACAAGTTTAGAAACAGGTTCACAATAGCGTAAATACGATTGTGAAACTAGTGTGTTTCCCAATTCCCATCCTGGAAAGCGCATCACAAAACTTAACAAGAACAGGATTAACAATGCTTGTAGTCCTCCTAATAAACACCCTGCCAATCGATTGATGGTAGATATCACAGGGATATTTTGTAGCACCTTGATCGCTGGACGAACAAGCAATAAAAGAACATATAAGAATACAAACAAAATAACAAATACAGTAAAACGGTTCAAGTTATTGTAAAGTACATTCTCCACACTCGCAATGCCAAGTTGTGGTATGCTCTCTTTTGGATAAAGGGAAAACATTTCTGATAATGGTTGAGATAAATACCAAGTCACAAAACCTAATACAAAAAAAGAAAAGATGCTTAACAGTTTTAATAAAAATCCTTGTCGATATCCACTGAACATAAAGAATACCAATAGGACAACAATCACCATGTTCATAAGTGTCACAGCGTTCATATATACAACATCCTTTCTTTATTCAAACATTCCTTCATTATTTTACCATATTTACTAATAAAATAAATGAGAATGCATAAACTTCATAGCCATTCCCTTGTATTATATGGTAAAATAACTGCAGTTATGAGGAGGAAATTGGAATGTCCACAAAAACAGTTACTATGAGTACACAAGAAATGTATGCTTTAAAAGCTTCCCTACACAATGCCAGCGTACGTAAAACACCTCCTTATGCCCTTTACCAAGTAAAGACAAGTGATTGTGTCATCACCGCATATGAATCTGGAAAGGTAGTCTTCCAAGGAGAAGGTGCAGATTTTTATGGCAGTGCCCATCAAGATTCTTCTACACCATCCACCCAAAAGACAACAACGAAAAACGTATACCCACAATGCGGAAGCGATGAAGTGGGTACTGGAGATTACTTTGGCCCAGTTACCGTTTGTGCTTGTTGCGTCAAGGAAGAAGATGTGAACTTTTTAAAAGAATTAAAAATACAAGACTCCAAAGCTATTCAAGATGACTATATCATGAATATTGCTCCATTATTAATGGAACGCTTAACCTATTCCCTATTAATTCTAGATAACGCAACCTACAACCGCATTCACCCAACCAATAATATGGTTGCGATCAAATCCAAACTACATAATCAAGCGTATGTCCATTTACAAAAGAAACTAGGAAGCCTTCCTTCTTTTTGTATTATTGATCAATTTGTACAGAAGACTTCCTATTATCGTTACCTGTCCCAAGAAAAAGAAATCGTAAAAGATATTCACTTTGAAACCAAAGCAGAAAATAAGTATCTTTCGGTTGCATGTGGTTCTGTCATTGCTCGTTATGCATTCTTAAAGGCAATGGAAGATATGAATCAACGTTATGATTTTACCTTCTTAAAGGGTGCAGGTGCAAAGGTAGATGAAAACATTCGCGCATTCGTAGAACGTTTTGGAAAAGAAGAATTACAAGCTGTTGCGAAAGTACATTTCGCAAATACAACAAAAGCATTTTTATAAGAAAAGGATTTCGTGCATGAAACATGCGTACGAAATCCCTTTTTTTAGTTCCCTTGTAATGTTTTTTCAATATCCGCAAGTTGTTCTTCTAATTCCTTTATGAAATCTTCTTTATCTGCGATTTGATCTTCCATTTCTTCGATTGCTCTTTCCCCTAATAAACCAACCATCTCATTTTCCATATATTTAATTTGACGCTTTTGTGTTTGAATCAGTTCTAATTTACGTGCTCGAGCATCTAACATCTTTTGACGCCACTGTGCATGTTTTTGATCATTGAACTCTTTTAAACCCGCAAAATACGCATCCATTAAAGAACGGAATTCTTGCCAAGCTTGATCTTCTTTATCTTTTCCACAAGAACCAATTGTTTTCCATTCTACTTGTAAGTTCTTCATTGTAGAAGTATGTTCTTTGGTGTATTCTTTTCCTTCCACAATACCCTTAGCTTTGGCAATTAACCCCTTCTTTTGTTCATACTTTTCATCTTGCTCACTACGAACACTTGCATAGTACTGTTCTCTTTTATCATAAAAGACTTGGCGATGTTCTTGAAATTCATTCCATAAACGATCATCATGTTCTCTACCAGCATTGCCTGCTTGTTTCCAACGTTCCATTAGATTACGATATTGTTCACTCGTCTCTTTCCAATCTTCACTATTCTTCAAAGCTTGCGCTTCTTGAATTAAATCTTGTTTTGTAGAACGAGCTTCTTCAAACTTCACTTTTCTATTTTCCCAATCTTCACGCTTACGATCATAGAAGGTTTGTCTAGCAGCTTGAAACGCATCCCATAACGCATCATCGCTATCTTTACCAGCACTTCCTGTTGCCTTCCATTGTTGCATAAGTTCATTCATTTCATCACTTGTCGCATTCCAATCAGTAGAAGTCGATAGTTTCACAGCGCGATCCACCAACTCTTGTTTTAATTGTTGATTGTTTTGATATCCCTCATTACGCTTTGCGTAAAAGGTATCCAAACATGCATCGAATTCTTGTTCCAAGGATTCCTCAAACGCAGATTCACCATAAGGTATCCTTTTCCATTTTCTTTTTAAATCAGATATTTGATGAAACACTTCATTCCATGAAGCATCTTCTGGAATCTTCTTTGCCTCTTCTACTAATGCTTGTTTTTGCTCAATCGTATCCTCCATATCGAATACTTCTAATTCATCATCATATTCATTGTACATACATTTACCTCCTCAATGATTTCCATTGCCCTAAAGGCTTACCTTTATATTCTAACGTAAAACAACAAAAATTCCTAGTATACATCCTTGAAATTATGCTTCTTCTACTTTCTTATGAGTAAACAAACCATCTCATAGAAAAAAGAGTGCCCTGCACTCTTATACGTTTTCTTTACGAACAACACTTAATTCAATTGTATATGGAATCTGCACGAGTTCAACTCCTGCCGCTCTTAACATACGTTTACTTGCTATGGTTCCATCGGTACTTGCATATTTATCGGATTCGTATACAATTCTTGAAATCCCACTTTGAATGATTGCTTTCGCACATTCATTACAAGGAAACAAGGATACATATATACTACATCCTTTTAAATTTTGAATACTATTTAATATAGCATTTAATTCTGCGTGTACTACATATGGATATTTTGTATCCGCAAATTCCCCTTCGCGATCCCATGGAAAATCATCATCATCACAGCCATTAGGAAATCCATTATATCCAATGCCTACCACACGATGTTCCTTACTAACAATCACAGCACCCACTTGAGTACTAGGGTCTTTACTACGTCTTGAGCTTAAATGTGCCAACCCCATAAAATACTCATCCCAATTCAATACGTCTTTTCTCTTCATGTTCTCTACTCCATTCTATATTGCTTATTATAGCACTTTTGTAAATAATCTGCGTATTTATTTAATGCAGTATTACGATAAATATTTACGATAGAAGCATCGAATTCTTTATCTAAAGGTTCAATGGTTGTAGTTTTCATACCTAAATAAGTGACTCCTACCAATAGGATTAAAGAAGCACTCATCACATGTTTTTTTAATTGCGCAATTTTTTCTGAGTTTGAATATAGTATTCCTAATACAACGCCACATACAAATCCACCTAAATATGCATGGTAAGAAAGTCCTGGCAACAGAATCAAGGTACTTGCAAAGATTGCTAAACGAAGAAAGGACAGCTTTACAAATGGATGTTTCATCGTACCCTTCAAGACAAGTACCATGAAATACGCACCCAACAATCCAAACACACCCGCTCCCATACCAAGGGCTAAAGCATTTGCTTCTGCTACCAATAAAAACAAATTACCAACAACAATGGAAAGAAGCAGTATGGAAATAAACTGCCATCTTTTGAAACAATGTTCGCATGCTTTTCCAATCGAATACAACACAAACATATTAATCGCAAGAATGATGGGATCTTGATGTAAGAATCCAGCACTTAATAATCGGAAATATTCATAAGCAGCGACAATATTCATTTTATAAAATGCACCAAACGCCACAAGTGTAGACATTTCATCTTGAATATAAAAACTAAATGCATAGGATACTAACGATAAGAGAACACAGATTGCCATGACAACATACGTCGTTTTAGGTCTTGTTCTAGCTTGTAATTTGCACTTCTTCGATTTCTTTGGTAATACTCACAATTTCTTTTTCATAATCATCGCTTTCATGAACGATAGAATCTAGTTCATGAAAGGTGCTTAAGATACTTTCATCAGAGACTCCATTAGGAGTAACTTTGATTTGCGTTAAGAACGTATTTTCAATTGGTGTACATTCTGGATTCGTATTAAATATCATAATCGGTCCTTCACGTTGAATTAAATCCAAGATGGAACGATGGGCATTACGAATATATTCACTATCAGCTAAGGTGCTATCATTTGATTTTGAAGAAATACGAATAACGGGATACTTTGTCTGTTGCGCATTCATGAGCCAAATATCTTCCTTATGTTGTTGCACACGAATTACTTGGTATTCATGTTTTGTCACAAGATAATCAATCACTTGGTACGCAAACATATCATATTTATTGAAATCCACAAAATCACCTCTATTCTTGTCTTAACTCCTTCAACAGTTCTTCAAACTGTTCAGGTAAAGGGGCATTTACAGTTACCTCTTCTTCTGTTACAGGATGTACAAATGTAAGTTGATGCGCATGTAACATTTGTCCTCCGGTTTTCAATGTTTTACGATAACTATACTTCTCATCTCCAACTACAGGATGTCCAATGTACTTCATATGTACACGAATTTGATGTGTTCTACCTGTTTCCAAGCGACATTCTACTAGCGTATATTCTTTGAATCGCTCTATCACTTTGAAATGTGTACGAGCATCTTTTGAGTTATCTCCAGTCACCGTCATCTTTTGACGATCTTTTACATCTCTTCCAATAGGCGCATCAATCGTTCCAAATTCATGTTCAATTACACCATGTACCAATGCATAATACAAACGACTAACCGTCTTTGTTTGTAATTGCTTAGATAATGATGTATGTGCCTTGTCATTCTTTGCGACAATCAATAACCCTGTTGTATCTTTATCAATACGATGTACAATCCCAGGACGTAACACCCCATTGATACCAGATAAATCCTTACAATGGTACAACAATCCATTGACCAATGTACCACTTTGATTTCCATTTGCTGGATGTACAACAACTCCTCTTGGTTTGTTAATAACGATCACATCGTGATCTTCATAACAAATATTTAAATCCATCTCTTCTGGAATTGCTTCCATATCCATAAGATCTTCAAACTCTGCTGTTATTACATCCCCTGGTTTCACTTTATATTTTGCTTTACAAAGTTGTCCATTCACAAAAATAAGTTCATCACTTAACAATTGTTGTACTCTACTTCTTGAAAGATCTTCTTCTTTTTCACTAATATACTTGTCGATACGATCCAGCGTATCTTCACTACTTACTACAATCTCTATTTCTCGCATTTATGATATCCTCCATATGATTCTAAAAATACTGATAAAACAACAATTGCGACTCCTATGCACAAGGACATGTCCGCAACGTTAAATACTGGGAAATCATAATTGAAAATAATGAAATCCAAAAAATCTCGTACATATTGAAACCAAAGACGATCGATAAAATTCCCTAAAGATCCCGCAATCATTAACACAACACCGAGTTTACTCAAACCGTCCGCTTCTTCACTATTGCGATAAAAATAAACCATCGCAATTACGAATACAATCGTAATAATGTAGAAGAAGACCATCTTTCCTTCAAACAAACTCCAAGCAGCTCCTGTATTATGTACATTGGTAATCTTAAAAAATCCTGCAATTACATCAAAACTTTCTCCAAGTGCCATATTGGCATTAATTACAATCTTGCTAATTTGATCCACAATCAAAACCGCAAGAATAAGTAGTATATGTTTTAGTTTCATTCGCACTCACCTTTTATCTATTCTACACATATTCTCTGTTTTATATTACTAGAAACGTAAGATTATGTACCACCTTACCACATGTGTGAAACAATTATAACAAAAAAAACCGCCTATGGCGATTTAATCTTACTTTTTATAGTAGAACTTGGTAATTAGGAAAGTTATAAATTAAGGAGGATGAACATTACGTTCATTCTATTGTATGTTCTTTATAAAAAGTCGGAGGTTTTTGTTAACCTGAGTATAGTGTAACATAAGAGAAACAAAGTTTCAATAGTTTTTCATTATTTCGTTATTTATTTTCTGAAAAGTTTTACATTAAGGTTGTATGCGTTCAAAGATAACATCGAATTGTTGTTGTGTAAATGATTCATACTCACTTACACGAAACATCAGGAAGGTATCCATATGTTGTATCAAAACCCAATAATCCATCGTATATATTGTATACTCCCCTAGTCGTTCTTCCTGTTGCACATCATTCGTTGTAATCGCATGTACTATAAAATCCTTCCATATAGTATCCTTCACATGAATGACATCATATTCATAAGTCTCTTCTAAACCTTTACAATAAGAATATGACTCATCTTTCATAAATACAGAATCTTCTATATCTACATCGAATCGTATACTTTCATCCAAATTGAAATATGCATTCGGTATCACACTTTCTACAGCCTGTTTTTCCGCAGTTGTTTCATAGATGTTTGCAGTTGTATACTCTATGACTTGAACACTTAATACTAGAAGTATCGATGCAACAATGAGAGATGCTACTATTGCAATATAATTCTTCTTACAAAGTTTAGAAATAGCTTTATAAAAGAGTATAATTAGACAAACACTCAACAACAAACAAAGAAAGAACCAATACAATTGCATACTCATATTCCAAATCATCAAATTCAAAATCAAGAGTACAAATAATAGTATTTGTAAGCTAGAGCGAATTTTAATCCTCCAAAGAGAATATTTCTTTTTCTCATGAATCATCCATCGTATTACGGGATATGCAAAACTCAAAAAGAATGAAGCATATAAAAGATATGTTAAAAATCTAAAAACATTACTCATACTTGTCCAATAGAACACTTCTTTATAGCTATCATTGAATATATCTATAAGTGGAATCGTAAGCCATAACAATCCAAGACATAAGCATAATCCCGCATATTTTAAAGAAGCTTTTTTCATTTCTTTCTTTGTTTCTATACTTTGTTCTCGTATTGGCATATCAATCGGTACATCAGAAACAAAGATTTGCATAGGACCATTGCTCACTAAGAAAACATAGCCATACTCTTCTATAAATGAGCGATACTTTAAAACTTCTTCATTTGCAATATCTGGATACCATACATCATAATTTGATATAAAATCTACATAGAAGTAGTATTCTTTAGGTATACATTCTTCAAAGGTCATGCTTGTTCTTGGAGTAGGCGATATGTTGTTTAACATCCAGCCTTCTTTTGCCATTTCCTTTAAATACTCTTCTAGTGTTTTATATTCAAACAAGAAGAAATATAAGTACTTTTTCTTTGTGTTCATACAACATCCTCCTCTCACTCTCTACAAGCGCATTTACATTGCATCAATCTGATCAAATATATAATCTAATTGCAGTAATGAAAATTCTTTATACTGATCAGCGGACAAAGAAATATAAGTTCCTTGATCCCTAACAAGTACGTAATATTCTTGAACATATACTTTATATTTTCCAATTTCTCTTTCTGATATTAAATCTTTAGTTGTCAATGATTGCATAATTAGTTTGTGCAATGGTGTATTTTTTACAGTTACAATTTGATAACTAAAATAGTCATCTTCATTTTCACTATAGGAGTAATCAACTTCTTTTAAAAACTCACTATTTTGTGTCCTTATATCAACCGTTTGATTTTCATCCCATTCAAGATAATCATATGGTATTACGCTTTTTCCTTCTGTTAGTATATATTCAGAATTATTAAGCATAGAATTTTGAACACTTTTCTCTACGAGTTTATTCCCCCCCATAATCATTCCTACAACCAGCAACGCAATGATCGCTATGCGTTTGTAAGTCTTATCAAAACGCTTTGCAGTATACGTTATACTCATGTTAATTATACTAACCGCAAGGATAATGTATAAAAATATCAACGCAAAACCAAGACTGGATATACCACCTAGCATAAGAACGATTATGCACAATACCGATACATATTGTAAATACGTACGAAGTTGTATTCTCCATAAACTATATCGTTTCTTTTCATGAATCATCCAAGCAAATACTGGAAAAGAGAAACTGATATACAACAATCCTAAGACACAACGATACACATTAGAAAATAAATTTATATTATCTGCCCAAAAT
>JAVWJF010000091.1:0-9009 GCA_036639195.1 Longicatena sp. | reverse complement strand
CACTTGATGCAAGTAAGATTGCGCCATTGGTCGCAATCATTGGTGTTGTCTGTGTCACTTTTATGAAAAACAAAAAAATCAACGCCATTGGTGAAATCATGGCAGGACTTGGTGTATTGTTCATCGGTATGAGTATGATGTCAAATGCCATGGTTCCTTTGCGTGATTCTCCTGCCTTTATCGATATGATTACCACCATATCCAATCCATTCCTTGCAATTCTTGTAGGTGCTGGATTCACTGCCTTAATTCAAAGTTCCAGTGCATCGGTAGGTATCTTACAAGCACTGGCCGTCAGTGGTTTGATTCCGCTCAGTTCTTCCATTTATATTATATTTGGACAAAATATTGGTACTTGTATCACCGCAGTGCTTGCATCCTTGAGTGCCAATCGAAACGCAAAAAGAACGACCGTTATTCACTTATCCTTTAATATTATAGGTACGGCTTTATTCCTTATCTTTGTAAATCTTGTGCCGTTTGTAGATTGGATGACTTCCATTACATCAAATCCTGCAGCACAAATCGCAAATACGCATACAACCTTTAATATTGTAACTACCTTATTGTTGTTGCCATTTGGAAATAAATTAGCCTTGTTAGCACAGAAAATTATGCCTCTTCGTGAAAATGAAAAAGAAGATGCAAAATACGATATTCCACTTACCTTCATTGATCAAAACAATATTGGTTCCATTCCAATCGCCATCAATTCCCTTCAAAAGGAAGCACTTGCGACATTACAACTTGCGCAAAAGAATATGAAAGAAGCTATCGGAGCCATTTATGGTGAGAAATTCAGTGCGGAAAAGATCATGAAGCGAGAGAAACGAATCAATTTTATCAATTACGAAATTACAAACTATATGACAAAAGTAAGTCAATTGAATATGAATGATCGTGACTCCACCACTTGTAATGCATTATATAAATGTTTCGCTGATATTGAACGTATTGGTGATCATGCCATTAATATCTTACAATATTCTACGGTAGACCAGTTTAAATTTAAAACATACGAACCTATCAAAGAAGAATTACAAACGTTATTAAATCTATTAAGCGAAAGCTTTACCTTGATGTTTACATACCAATTGAATAGTGCGGATGATTGCTACAATAAAATCGAGTGTATCGAAGATAAGATTGATGAATTGACCGCAACCTATCGTGATGCACAAATCAAACGATTAGTAGACAAAAAAGTAGAAGCTAGAGATTGTGTGAATTACAGTGAAATTATGACCGATATCGAACGTGTATCCGATCATATGATGAATATCATTCAAGAGTGTAAACGTTGTAGCTTTACATTACGCGAAGAAGATATCAACGCATTATTAGAAGCTTACGTTGCTGCATAAGTAGTGCATCACCCTACTCCTACAAGGGTCTAGGGTGATGCATTTTATCAAATAAAGGAATTTTTTATTGTTACATGTAAATACTTACGTTATACTTTACGTATAAACTAAAAATAAAGGAGGTTTGTATTATGACATTTGAAAGTGTCTTAATGCTTCTGGGTGGCCTTGCCTTGTTCTTATATGGTATGCATATGATGAGTAATGGTTTAGAGGGTGCTGCTGGGGATAAAATGAAGGGTATTCTTGAAAAACTTACAAGTAATCGGTTTTTGGGAATTCTTGTGGGTGCTGGAATTACAGCTGTTGTACAAAGTTCTTCTGCCACAACAGTTATGGTTGTTGGCTTTGTAAATTCTCAGTTGATGACACTACGTCAAGCAGTTTGGATTATTATGGGTGCCAATGTTGGTACGACCATTACTGGTCAGTTGATTGCTCTTGACGCAAGTAAGATTGCTCCATTGGTCGCAATTGTTGGGGTAATCATGGTAACCTTTATCAAAAAGAAAAAAATCAATTCTATTGGTGAAATCTTTGGTGGTTTGGGTATTCTATTTATAGGATTAGATATGATGAAGAATGCAATGGTTCCTTTACAGGGATCTCCTATGTTCATTGATGCTATGTCTACAATTTCCAATCCAGTATTAGCAATTCTATTAGGAGCTGCATTTACCGCTTTAATTCAAAGTTCAAGTGCTTCTGTTGGTATCTTACAGGCATTAGCGGTGAGTGGGTTGGTGCCATTACATACTGCTGTCTATATTATCTTTGGACAGAATATTGGAACTTGTATCACAAGTTTTATGGCGTCTCTTGGGGCGAATCGAAATGCCAAGCGGACGACCATTATCCATCTCTCCTTTAATATTATAGGTACAACAATCTTCTTGATTGTCGTAAACTTCATTCCATTTGTAGATTGGATGGAGGCAATTACTACCAATCCTGCTGCACAGATTGCCAATGCACATACAGCATTTAACATTGCGACGACCTTATTACTGCTTCCATTTGGTAATCAATTGGCGAAACTTGCTACTGTTATCTTACCAATTAAACCAGAAGAAATGGAAGATTCTAGTGAAAATGTACCACTTATGTTTATTGATGTACACAACATTGGTTCTATTCCTATCGCAATATCAAACCTTCGTAAAGAAGCTTTGGTTATGCTAAAGTTATCAGAAACAAATCTAATTCAGTCCATTGAAACCCTTATTGGTATTGAACATGATTTTGATAAAATTAGAAAACGAGAAAAACGTATCAATTTCATCAATATGGAAATGACAGACTATATGACAAAAGTAAGTCAATTAAATATGAATGATGAAGACTCTACAACATGTAATGCATTGTATAAATCTTATGCAGATATCGAACGTATTGGGGATCACGCTATGAACATGATTCAATATGCAGAACCAGGTGGAGAAAACGTTCTAAGCTCTCATGAACATATCAAAGAAGAATTATTACAATTAAAAGAATTATTAGAAAAGAGTTTCTCATTATTATTTACTTATCGTTTAAACAGTAATGATGATTGTTATGAAAAAATCGAGCGTATTGAAGATCGCATCGATGAATTAACTGAAACTTATCGTCAAACACAAATTGATCGATTACTTGCGAAAAAAGTAAATGCAAATGATTGTGTTATCTATTCTGAAATCCTTACGGATATCGAGCGTGTCTCTGATCATATGATCAACGTTATTCAAGAATGTAAACGTTGTAGCTTTACATTGAATGATGAAGAGTTAATGAAAGATATGGTTAGTATGCCAGCTTAACATAAGAAAGCTCAACGCCTTATATAGCGTTGAGCTTTTATTATGCTTCTGTTTCGTTTTCTAATATTTTTGCTTCTTTTTGAACCCGCTCGCTAATTTGATCTAAGTCGAGTTCCTTCTTACTCAATCGATAATGTACCCATTCTCTTAACGCCATATAGAAGACCGCAAAGCATGGAACACCGATAAACATACCTAAGATTCCAAACAAGCCTCCACCTATACATACAGAGAACAAAATACCAATTGTAGGAAGTCCTAATTTATCACCAAGAATCAGAGGGCCTAAAATATTACCATCAAATTGTTGAAGCGCAAAGATAAACAATGCAAACCAAACAGCCGTAAGAGGATCGATGATAAATAAGATTACGATACCAGGGACAGCTCCAATGAATGGTCCAAACACTGGAATCATATTCGTAACTCCTACAAACACAGATAACAATAATGCATATGGGAAATTAAAAATCAAAGACCCAACATAACATAAGATACCTATAATCAATGAATCAATTGCTTTTCCTACAATAAAATTATTAAAGATATCACCACTCGCTAGTACCATGCGATGAAAGTATTCAGACACTCCATCTGGAAATATTGCATAGTTGATTTTTTTCACATAGCCTGATAATCTCTCTTTATCCATCATCATATACAACCCAGCCATAATACCAAGTAAGATATTCAATAAGGTACTACCTAATTGATAAGTCATCCTTGCCATTTGTGGCAATGCTTTGGTAACGATATCTGTAAGTCTAGCAAGTATATCAGAATCGTTCAAATAACGATCAATAATGGTTTGATCAATTTGATTTTTTTCCATAAAATTTACTGCGAACTGTTGAAAATCATTTACATATCCGGGGAATGCGCTTACCAGTGAAAAGATACTATCCAACAATTGTGGAATCAACATTCCTAGAAATAATAGGACAACTACAATTGCCACAATCATTGCTAAAATCGCGGAAAGGTTACGTTTCATTTGAGGTTTACAAGATAACTTCCCAAATAATTTTCTTTCAAAAAACATCATTGGCTTATTCAATAAGAACGCCAATGCAAAACCTAGTACAAATGGCGTTGTTAAGGATACTACTGTACTAAACAATCCTGCCAATGCCTCAAAGCGATAAAATGCAAAATAAATAGAAATACCGATGCCGATGATAATCGCATACATCCATATTTTCTTACGCATTTCATCTGTTAACTTAAACTTCATGCAAACATCACCCCTCATGTACTTATTTTACCATGAAACCTTATAGATTACTCTTACAATCTCGAAAGATTCTACATATTTCGTATGTTTTCTTTCCACTTTTCGTACATGGTCTTATCATAACGCATTTGTGCATCAATTTGTGTTGCTAGACTTTTTTTATGCAAGCACAATACAGGAGGTGTTTGAAGCCTTTTAAAGCTATTTCTTTCGACGGTAGACAAGAACCAATCCAAGTCCTTTAAGAACGCTTCAGGCTCATCTAAATGATAATACTGAATCCATCTACCTAATTCTTCATCCAACTCATGATGATAATACTTTCTCATAAAATCAACAACTTCCATATCTTTACCAAGATGTTCCACAAGATAATCATGATAGAACCATTTCATTGGATCAAATTGATTTTCTTTTAATTCTGCACTTGGTGCCATTTCCCAATTCATACGATCCTCATAAACTTCTGGTAACAAGGATAATGGAATTACTTCTTTTCCAAAATGTGCATTCAAATCTCTCGATAAATCAAACAACTGTACCTTTGTTAAATCACCTATCAAACTAAGTGCTCCAACACTATCTCCATACAACGTACAATACCCTAACATAGATTCCACTTTATTCCCGTTATTTACAATTACTCCTCCGAGAATTCCCGCAAAACCACTCAACAAATACCCTCTTGCTCTTGCTTGAATATTTTCCATAACCAACGTTTCATCTTGCTTCGCATGAAAACCATATTCTTCCATCAATGTATGTGCACTTGCTTCAACAAACGCTTGGATGGATCCTTCTTTATAATGTATACCCAATGCACTTGCTTCTTTTGCAGCATTTGTTATCGTTGTATTACTATTATGCTTTGTAGCCATATTAAATCCATAGACACGCTCACTTCCAAGCGCATATGCCAACAACGCACAAGTCACACTGCTATCAAGTCCTCCTGATAAACCAACCACCCAAGGTAGTTTTCCACCAAACACTTGCATATCAAAATCTTTGATACCGCATGCTAGCGCATCTAATAAGACTGGTTCTTGTTTCTCACATACGTTTTCACTTAGTATATCCACAACTTGATAATCTTCTTCAAAATAAGGTGCCTGATAAAGGAGTTTCTTTTGATTTTGTACGGCAGAGCCTCCTTGCATAATCATAACGCTTTTCGCATTATTCTGTGTCCCTACTGCATTTACATAAATCACATTCCCTTTTATCTCATGTCTTTCATCCATATCGTATGGATGCGCATCTAAATTTATATTCATATCTGCCAACTGTACTTCCTCATGAAAGTTCAGTGCTAATACCATATCTTTAAACTCGATTGCACTATTGATATCACTTTCTTCAAAATATCGAACATCTGAAAAATAAGGCAAATTTTCATTTTTCTTAACTCGCATATGCGTCTTTCCCTGATACGCAAAGAAGGCCGCATTAAATCGTCTATGATTACGATATTTCACATTCCCCCATACAATCGCGATATCCTGACTAAGCGCAATTAGTAAATCATTGAAACTATCCACATACTTACACCAAGCATCTTCTAGCCAACGATCTCCTAAAAGATATCCACTGACAGCATTTTGAGGAAATACAATCAAGTCCGCACCATCGAGTATCGCTTGTTTGATTTTCGTTTCCATATAAGCAAAATTCTCTTCACACTTCCCTTGTTTTACATTCATTGTCACAACTGCTGTTTTCATACAGATACCTCCTGTTTTCACGTACATCATCATACCATTTTTTAGGATGGATGGAAAGTAGTGTGTCTTACATCATTTGATGTTTTTTCTAGAATCGCTTATAATAAATGCAAATAGAAATGAGGACCATATGAGTACATATATCGTAGAAGGAAATATCTCTGTAAAAGCTGTCTTAATGGCAGGCAGAAGAAATGTTACAAAAATCGTCGTAGACAAAAACAAGAAGGACAAGGATACCTCTTATATCTTACATCGTGCAAATAATAAGCAAGTACCCATCGAGTATAAGGAACGTGCAGAAATCGATGAAATCGCACAAGGTAATACACATGGAGGAATGCTTGCGTACTGTGAAGAGAGGCAGTTTCAAAACATTGACGATGTCCTAGATCAACCACAGCTCTTTTTAGCTCTTGTGGAAGGCATTGAAGATCCTTTCAACTTTGGCTATGTACTTCGTACATTATACGCTGCAGGATGTGATGGGGTGATTATCCCACCGCGAAATTGGACAAGTGCAGGGGATGTCGTTACTCGCGCAAGCGCAGGAGCTAGTGAATATATCAATTTATATGTTGCGCAAAATATGGCAGAAACGCTACGCTATTTAAAACAACACAAAGTAAACTTTGTATGTGCCCAACGAAGTGATGCAATTTCTTTATATGATTACACATTCCCTCAACGTGTTTGTATTGCGATTGGTGGAGAAATGCGTGGTTTAAGTAAACCCGTCCTTCAAGAGAGTGATCAAAACTTATATATTCCCTATCGCGCGGACTTTAGAAATGCAATGACGGCAGCCGCATCAACAGCAATATTTGCATTTGAATATGTAAGACAAACAAAAGACTAACCTATATGGAATCAAGTTCGAAGATAATTATGTATATCGTTTCTGAAGTATTTCACTTTGGTTAACATCTATCTATCATATTTATTTAGGTGATAAACTTTATGATACAGATGAAAATATTCTTGATATGCTTTATTGAGGTTGTATTCTTATACAGATTCTATTGGTTTTTTGTACCTTCGAAATCATATAAAAAGTCAGTAAATTACTGACTTTTTTCTATATTTCCATTCCAATCACGCACATTATGTGCATGATAAAGTGGTAACCTTCGGATAGGATTCATAGACTTACCTTCCTTTTTCTAATGGATATGACCAATGAATGACACCACCAACATTAAAGACTTCATGATATCCCATTGCCTTTAATTTCATAACTGCTTTGCTGGCACGTTGTCCACTACGACAATATACATACGTTGTACTATCTTTATTTAATAACGTATCGGCTAGTTCTTCTAATTGTGGCAAAGGAATCAATATAGCATTAGGAATGTGGCCTTCTATGTATTCCTCTTCAAAACGTACATCTACTAATTGTATCTTAGTTCCTTGTTGCATCGCTTGTTTAACTTCACTCATGTCTTTGTCAAATTTTTTAAAAAACATAGTCTACCTCTAATCCATGAACAAAAATCCAAAATAAATAAACAACATACTTATTAAATATGGATTGATTGAAAAGAAGGTTTGTAGTGTTGCTACAAACGGCATGGAAACCACACCTAATTGGATGAATACTAAGATGATTGTTAATACAAGTGCTAGTACCTTACGGTACACACTATGACTTTTCTTTTTACCATTTAAAGTAACCCCAAACATAAACAAAGAAATATCAAATATAATCGTTAAAATGGTATTTGTAATTTCTGAGTGTAAGTAGGTATTGATCAAATAAAAGAGCGTAGTAAATACGACCATGACCAATACAGGCATACCTAAACGTCTAGAATCGTTCATTTATTATTCCTCAATGATGACACGAGTCATTACATCGCCATTGCGCATATTGCGAACTGCACCCATATTGTCTGTCACTTTACCAAATACGGTGTGTACACCATCTAAATGTGGCTGAGGATCATGACAAATGAAGAATTGACAACATCCTGTATCTTTTCCACGATGTGCCATAGATAAACTTCCTTCTTCATGTTTATGTGGATTTCCAGCTGTTTCACAAGGGATTGTATAACCTAAATCCCCTGTTCCATTTCCATTTGGACATCCGCCTTGAGATACAAAGTGAGGAATTACACGATGAAATGTCTTTCCATCATAATACCCTTCTTTAATCAATTTCACAAAATTCTCCACTGTTTTTGGTGCTTCACTCGGATATAATTCAAAAGGCAACTCTGCCCCATTCTCTAAAACAAATTTTCCATGTAATATCATATATATCGTCCTCTCTATTTTTTATACTTCTAAAATATACACGAAATTCTCACAAATTTCAACATTAGGCAATTAAAACCATTTGCGCACTGTTAATGATACGCATTCTTCTTCCCTTGCATATTTCATTGCCTAGTACTCCATCAAAGCTAAAGGAAGGAAATAACTTCGTTCTGCCACTCATCGTTTGATATAAATCAATCTTGGCTTTATCTAATAAAAGTGTACAGTGTTCTATTACTTTTAACTGAAGCTTTTCCATACCGTGTACTCCAAATCCAACACTATTCACTTCTTTGGAGCTTCGATAGTTGTGTAATTGAATTGCATCTTCTCCAATCCAACTCATTTTTGAACCACTATCAAATCCATAAAGTGCACTATTTCCATTTGGTAATTTCACAATAAAACATGGAAAACTTCCTTTTAACATATTCGGATTTGGTACCTTCAATCTATTTTTTAACACCTTAAATTCTTTCTTGATATCATCAAGTTCAAAATCCAGTTGACTTAAAATATCCCAACCTAAGATGCCATCAAAAGATAATAAATCAATGTTACCAAAACGCATAGAAAAATCAGAGTCTGCCAGTTCAATCATAGTACGATTACGATACTCT
>JAVWJF010000090.1:0-9034 GCA_036639195.1 Longicatena sp. | reverse complement strand
TTTTTCTTTTAGTTCTTTTTGCGCCGCTAGTCGAATAGAGCGAATCATACTTGCTTGTTTACCAATGAGAATTGCTTTTTGTGAAGTGCGTTCTACTACAATCATCGCTTGTAGGTCTATTCTTGTATCCGATTCTTTTCTGTTCTCAATAACAACCGCAACCGAATGAGGAACTTCTTCGTTTGTTTTGTTTAAAACTTTCTCGCGAATAATCTCAGCGATTTGAAATTGTTCTCCATGATCACAAATCATATCTTCAGGAAAAAACATTGGTCCTTCTTGTAAATATTCACGTGTCACCTTTAAAAGTTCTTCAAGATTTTCTTTCTCTAGTGCAGAAATTGGGAAGATTTCTTTAAAAGACATACGATCTTGCCATTGGTTCAACACCTTGATTAAATCTTCTTTTTCTAATAAATCAATTTTATTTAATATTAGGAATACTGGTATATGAGATTGTTTCATCTTCTCTAAAATAAATTCGTCTCCACTTCCAAAAGGTTGCGTAGCATCTACCATCCAAAAATTGATATCCGCTTCTGCAATTGCAGTATATGCATTTTTATTGAGTGTTCTTCCTAGTTCGTGTTTTGGTTTATGAATTCCTGGAGTATCGATAAACACAAATTGCGTTTCTTTTGTTGTAAGTATTCCAGAAATGTTATTTCTGGTGGTTTGTGGTTTTGATGTAGTGATAGCTATTTTTTCTTTCATCACTGCATTTAGTAAGGTGCTTTTTCCTGCGTTGGGTCTACCAACAATTGCTATAAAACCTGAACGATAACTCATAGTAAATCCTCTTGTGTAAATGACATTGGTAATAACTCTTCAATGTTGGTTACTTTTCCATCTTTTTTATTACTTAAAACAATCGGAGTATCTCTTTGTAATAATTCCACTAAAACTTGACGACATGCTCCACAAGGTGCAGCCAATATATCTCCATCGCTCACAATCGCAATAGATTCAATATCTTCTTTACGATACCCTAAAGAATACGTCGCAAAAATAGCACTACGCTCTGCACAATTCGTTAATCCAAAAGAAGCATTTTCTATATTTGCTCCTGGGATGTATTTCCCATCTTTTGTCTTTACACATGCTCCTACATGATACTTGGAATACGGTGCATATGCATGTTCCATCGCGTTAAATGCACAATCTAATATATCTGAATACTTATTAAGTTCTACCATAATTTACCTCCTATAATGATAACTCCAACGATTGCCGCTACGATTGACATCATCAATACGGCCGCTGCTGCATAATCTTTAATCTTTTTTGCGCTTTCATGATAGTGTGGACAAACCATATCCACAACTTCTTCAATTGCGCTATTTACAAATTCTAAAGCAATAACGGATGCAATCACAATGAGAATAAGTGCCCATTCCATACCGTTCAAGGATAAGAATGCACACGCTACAATGACAGCACATCCAATGAAAACTTGAAGCATAATACTATGATCATGGCGTACTCCATGAAACAAGCCGGCAAAAGCAAAGTAGAATTTACGAACGTACTTTCTTAGGAACGATATCATTCAATATGTCATCCTGTAATGCAAACATTACACGTTCATCTTCTTGATTCATATGGTCATACCCCAACAAATGAAGGATACCATGTGTAAATAGAAAACACACTTCCCTTCTTATAGAATGTCCATATTCTTTTGCCTGTTGCTTGATTGCTTCGATATTGATAAAGATATCACCAAGTTCTTCTTCTCCATCCATGATTTCATAATCTTCCTCACTATCTTTTAGTGCGAAGCTAATAACATCGGTTGGACGATCAATCCCTCGATATGTACGATTTATTTCATGTATTTGTTCAGGTGTCACAAAGATAACAGAAGCACATTGTCCTTCTTTTAACTTCAATACCTGTGATGTTTTTTCTGAAATGGTAACAAAATCTTTTTTATAGCGTGTCCATTTCGCTTCCATACTTTGATTGATGATGTTGATTTCCATGTATTCACCTCATTACTTTCGTGATTATTATACCACAAAGAAAGAAAAAGGTCTTATGATTCTAACAGAAAGAAAAACAGTAGTGCATTAGCACCACTGTGGGTTTTATCCAAAATCGTAATGTTGTCCTTTTACCATATAAATGATATGTTCACAGATATTCTTTGTATGATCTCCTGCGCGTTCCATATTACGAACCATCGCACTGATTTCAAAGATATTCTTCATGAAGTCAACATCTTCTTTTGAAGTAACTTTTTCTTTTAACTTATAGTACAAGTCTTTGATCCCTTTATCTCTTTCTGGGATTTCAAACGCTAATTCAATATCACGTTCTTCATATGCTTTCATTGTATCTTGTAGCATTTCAATGAATTGTTGTTCCATCGCCATACCATACTTACGAATGCTAGATTCGATTTCATCGTGTTTGATTAAGAAAATCGCAATATTTTTTGCATAATCACCAATGCGTTCTAATTCACTTGCAATTTTGATGTCTGCCACAACTTTACGAAGATCACTAGCAACTGGAGACAATAACGCAAGTGAACGTACTGCCATATCATTAACCTCTTCTTCTAGGTGATTGATGATATCATCTGCTTGTACGATTGCTAATTCTTTCTCTCTGTCTGGTTGATTTAAAACATCTACGATCTTTTCATGCATTTGTAATACTTTACGTCCCATTTTCAGGATGTTTTGTTCCATTGCGCTTAATTCAGCATCTATTTTTACCATGTTAGATTCCTCCTATCCAAATCTTCCTGTAATATAATCTTCCGTACGTTTATCTTTTGGTTGTTGGAAGATATTACTTGTCTTATCAAATTCTACCACTTCTCCCAACAAGAAGAAAGCAGTATAGTCAGAAACACGAGAAGCTTGTTGCATAGAGTGTGTTACAATAATGATTGTATACTCCTCTTTCAACTCTTCCATTAAATCTTCAATCTTGTTTGTCGCAATTGGATCTAGTGCACTTGTTGGTTCATCCATTAAGATTACTTCTGGTTCCATTGCAATCGCACGTGCAATACACAAACGTTGTTGTTGTCCACCTGATAATCCAAATGCACTATCATTTAAACGATCTTTTACTTCTTCCCATAAGGCAGCTTTTTCAAGAGATTGTTGTACAATCTCATCAAGAATTTTCTTATCCTTGATCCCCTGACATTTAGGACCATACGTAATATTATCGTAAATGGACATTGGGAATGGATTTGGTTTTTGAAATACCATACCCACACGTGTACGTAAATCAACGACGTTCATTGCTCCTTTATGAACATCAACACCATCCAATTCGATATTTCCTTCAATACTACAACCATCAATCAAATCGTTCATTCTGTTTAGGCAACGAAGGAAGGTAGATTTACCACAACCACTTGGTCCAATCAATGCAGTTACTTTATTTTTCGCGATATCCATATGGATGTTCATTAATGCTTGTTTTTCTCCATAGAATAAGTTTAAATCTGATACTTGAAATATTGTTTCTTCATTCATAATACTTCCTCCTAATACCACGCTTTATTAAAACGTTTGCTTAATAGTTTGATGCTAATATTTAATACTAATACAAAGATAAGGATTACGATAGAAATCGCACTTGCTAGTTCAAAGTTTGGTTGTTCACTACTCATGATATTGTAAATATGAACAGCTAAACTTGTTCCTTGAGATAATAACTCAGGAGTATCATTGACATAAGTACCCATTGCATAAATCAAGGCAGCACTTTCTCCAATGATACGACCAATACTCAAAAGTACACCCGTTAAGATACCTGGTACGGCACATGGCAAGATTACTTTGAATATGGTTTGAGATTGGTTTGCCCCTAGAGATAACGATGCATCACGAAGTGATTTTGGCACAACGATTAACGCTTCTTCTGTAGAACGTATAATGGTTGGCAATAAAATAACAGACATCGTTAAGGAGCCTAACAAGATATTGGCAGTCGTTGCACCAAACATCTGTGTAATTGGAAATAAAACCGCAACTCCCATCAAACCAAAGATGATACTAGGTACACCTGTTAACATTTCAATTGCACTACGGATAAATCCAGTTGTACGCGTTGGTTTTGCATATTCATGTAAGTAGATTGCGGCCGCAATACCTAATGGTAGTGCAATCAACAAGGATACTATAATAAGGTACAAGGTTGTAATAATAGAACCACGTATTCCTCCACCTGGAGTTTTAAAATACATAGTTTTGATAGAAGCAGCATTTTCATCCAACATAGTTACTACTTCTTTGGCACTTTGAGACATGATGTTTCCACTTACTTGCGTCTTCCCTTGTGTATTTACAAAATTAATTCTCTCAGCTTGGAAACCGACTTCCGCCCCCATAGTTACTTCACGATCTTTGATACTATCGTCAATTAAGTAATTGAATGGTGAATCTTTATCGATGTATTCGATCAATACGACATTGTCTTTGTGTTGATCAATTGTATCGATGAATGCAACCCCCCATTTACTACTAAATACAGCTCCTTCACTTAAATCTGATGGCTTTGTAAAATTAGCTGGAGCATTATGTTGTTCTTGAATAGATGTTAAATAATTATTAGACCAGTAATTACCAGTCAAGATATCAAAACCTAAAGAGGAAAAACCTTTTGAGAAAATAAAGATAAAGATAGCAATCAAAACAACTACGCTTACTCCACTGGAAACGTAAGTAATTCCGTTTAAGATACCATCGTTGCGTTTACGTTTCTTTTTTTGCGCAAGATTAATTTGTTTCATTTCAAATTCCCCACTTTCTTTTTCATGAAGTTCAAAAGAAGGTTTGATAACAGAATAACTGCCATCAAAATCAAACCAACAGAGAATCGAATATCATAATCTAATCCAGTGGTTTCTTTCAACCCTGCCAACATAGTGGTTGTTAGGGTTCTTGTGGTATCAAATAAATTCACAGTAGGACCAAACATTTTGTTACCAGCTACCATTGCAACTGCAGTTGCCTCTCCAAAAGCACGACCTATTCCTAGGATTGCACCTGCAAAGATTCCTGATTTAGCACTTGTTAAGATAACTTTAAAATTTGTTTGTGTCTTTGTAGCACCCAATGCTAAAGAACCTAGTTCAATTTCTTTATCTACACTACGAATGGCAGTAATTGACAAAGAAGTAATGGTTGGAAATATCATAATCGCAAGCAATAAGATAACCGCTAATAAAGAACTACCTCCTGCAGTGACAAATCCAAAGGAAGATGCTAATCCACTTACAAGTACTGTGATCGTTCCTGAAGCGAATACCCCATATACCACAGATGGAATGGACGCCAATAATTCAACAACTGTAGTCATAATTTCTGCAATACGTTTTGGTGCAATCTTCGCAATGAAGAGAGCTGTCAACACGGATAATGGGAAAGATATTAACAATGCCCCAAAACTCGCAACCAATGTATTGATAATGATAAATCCTACCCCATAAATACCTTGATCTTTTCGCCATAAGCTACCGAAAAGAAAATCAAAGAAATTTACTGGTTCATAAGTAGATGTTCCAACAAATGGAGTTACTCCCTTAATACTAATAAAAATTACGATTACAGCTAACATAGAGCTCGCAATCAATGCGGCCAACATAAATACAAAACGCATACGTTTGTCATGTTGGAGTTTCTTATTATTTTTTTCAAAGCTCGTAAACTGTCTAACAAAATATTTCATATTTTCACCAATCCTTATAACATGAGAACAGTCTGAACTAAGTCAGACCATTCTCTATTCGTGCTACTGTACTACTTGATGTCTTCCCATTTCGCAAATTCACCAGTAAAGATTTTCATTAATTGATCCTTTGTCATATTATCGAAGCTGTTGTTGTCTTTGTTTACAACTGCCACAACTGCATCTAAACAATATTGACCACTCATCATAGCTCCTGTAACATCTTCTTCTGCTTTGAATTCTCTTGATGCAAATCCAATATCTGCTTTATTAGGTCCATCTTTTTCTTTTCCTAATACACGAGGTACTGCATCTCCACTACCTGAATGATTCATTGTGAATTTTACATTCCCTGCTAATGGTGAGAATGATTCAAGTGCAGCTTTTACTGTTTTATCTACAGATGTAGATCCTCCAGTTGTAATTGTAATTCCTGAATTGTCTTTTTCTAATACTGGATATTTACTTGCTAATTCTTCCCAAGCAACGGCTTTTGTTAAATCAACTTCACCACCAGCTTTTTTTACAACCGCCATACCTTCGCTAGAGTTTTCTAAGTAATCTAAGAATGCTTTTACAAGCTGTTCTTTATCATCACTTCCAAAGTCCCCTGCAGCTCTTGTTGCGTATTTGAATGGACGTTGTAACTTATAAGTACCATCTAATACAGTTTCTGCACTCGCTTCTACTCCTTCGAATTTCAATGGTTTTACACCGTTCTTTTCAAAGTCTGTAGATAAAGATGTATAACCGATTCCATTTTTTACGGAACCAACTTTTGCGGCCATATCATCATTACTTGTTACTTCGTTTGCAGTCTTTGTAAGTTTTCCTTCAAATCCTACACCTTTTTCAAAAGCTTCTCTTGTTCCACTAGATGAATCACGTGTGTATACTTTAATTTCTCCAGTGACTCCCTGCGCGCTATCATCATTTGATCCACATGCCATTAATGAAACACTCATCAAACATGCTAATCCTAACATCAATGTTTTCTTCATTCTTATATTCCTCCTTGAATACGTCTATATCATAACGTTTGTTTATGAATTCTAAATTAACGTATTGTTAATTTACTGTTAACTTATTCATCTATCTATATTCTTCCTCAAAACTTCTTTAATAATACACAATGAACAAAAAAGATATGCTATAATATTTCCAAGCTAGAAAGGAACTTACTATGGACACTTCTGAAATCATTTCTATTGATGAACACGCATATGATGACATACGCCCATATATAAAAGATAAAGACGGCTATCAACACATCATTGTGCTACATGCGACCACAACACTTTCTGTCAATCCATTCCAATGTGAAACAAGATTTACTATGCAAATGGATGATTTCCTTTTGCGCATGCAAAAAGATGGATATGAAGTGTTGAATATACGTATATCCCCGATGGGCAATCCCAACATATTAGGTGCTGTATCAGGATTCTCTATCGTTATTAATTACAAATAAAAACCAGCAGAACTTCTGCTGGTTTGTTTGTTTTATGGCATCGCGTACGGGATTTGAACCCGTGGTACAGCCTTGAGAGGGCTGTGGCTTAACCGCTTGCCGAACGCGACATCTTTGAATGCGGAGTTATTATATCATCAAACCTCATCACTTTGCAAGCATATAAAACATAAAAAAAGCCATAAGATACACCCATGACTTCTGTATTTGTCAAACCACTTTAAATTAAAATTTTAACAATAAAGGAAGTTCCTTCATCCACTTGACTACGCACAAGGATTTTACCACCATGCGCTTCCACCGCTGATTTCACAATGGATAAACCTAAACCAGAACCACCATTCATACGCGAACGATCATCGTCTACCCGATAGAATCTCTCAAATATTTTTTCTTGATCTTCTAAAGATATACCATGACCTTCATCTTTTACTTCAATCGTATAAAAACTATTTTCTTTTGATGTTTTGATAGTGATTGCACCTGTATCGCTGTACTTAATCGCATTGGATAATAAATTGATCATAACTTGGAACATTTTTGATTCATCACAAGTTAAAATACCACGATACTGATAATCTTTTACGATTGTTAAACCTTTTTTATCAGCTGTCTTTGATAAGGATTGACATGCCTTATCGATCACCTTAGTCATATCTACTTTTTCTTTTTTCAATATGACGTTTGATAAGGACAAACGTGATAACTGCAACAAATCTTTTACAAGGTTATCTAAGCGATTAATTTCAGACTCAATTTGATCAAGAAATTCTTTTCTTGTTTCATCATCATCAAAATCATCACGGTTTAATATTTCTACCATCCCTTTGATAACCGCAATAGGTGTCTTTAATTCATGGGAAGCGTCCGCAATAAAACGTTTCTGCATCTTTTCCCCTTCCAATGTTTTAGAAACATCTTGAAACAGGAACAAACATCCACGATAATGTTGTTTTGCGGTCACTGGAATACTAATGGATTGATATTCAATATCATTGATACGTAAAATTTTATCAACTTGTTTTTCCATAATAAAGCTATCTTTGATAAATTCTTTTACTGGATCCACAAAATTATTTTTCATATAATTCATATCTTCAAATGTTTCACCATCTGAAATCTCATCAATACTACTACTCATAACAACATTGCCAAATTGATCCAACAACAACAATGGATACGGCATACTACCTACGATGGTTAATAGCTGTTTATTCTTTAAGTGCACATCTTTTGAAGTACTCTTAATCTTTTCTTGCATTTCTTTGTACTCTTTACGTGCCATTACTTGATCTTTATGATCATAAAATAACCATATAGCTACAAAAGAAGCGGACAACAATAGAATGAGAAAAATCTCATTTACTTGTGTAGTCAATTGTAACACGATGGTAATGAATACTAGAATTACCAAAGCTATGTAACGATTATTTTTCATTGTTTTCCTCTATGGCATATCCAATCCCTCGCATAGACTTAATGTTTACAGAGCTTTTGGAAAGTTTACTTCTAAGTTTGAATACATGAACATCTACAATTCTTGTATCTCCATCATAATCGAATCCCCATATCTCATTTAAAATATTATCTCTTGATAATACAATCTCTTTGTTAGAAATGAAATATTCTAATAAGTCAAACTCTTTCTTCGTAAGCACCAATTGCTCATTCGCAATATAAGCAATTCTTCGCTTCATATCCATGGAGACATCTCCCATAGATAGGATTTTGTCTTGTTGGATTCCGCCATTTCGTTTTAGGTGAGCATTTACTCTAGCAAGTAACTCTCTTGGTGAGAAAGGTTTGGTTACATAATCATCTACACCCTTTTCAAAAGCATATAAAACATCGGTTTCATCATCT
>JAVWJF010000089.1:0-9044 GCA_036639195.1 Longicatena sp. | reverse complement strand
TTTCTGTAGTTGCTAATTTGATTATGCAAAAGTTTGAAGCAGATGAAACAACTTGGCTATCTACATTAACCTATGAACAATTACAAGAAATAACAAAAGTATTTATGTCTTGTGAAACACTAATTGAATTAAAAGAAAAAATCTAATAATACAAACGTGTGGTAAACTAGCTTTCTAGCAGTTACCACACTTTTTTAATGACTTCTTTGATTTTATGAGTATAATTAACATCGTGGTGATAGAAATGAAATCAATCTTAGTGGAACTAACATGTACGCAGTGCATGTTTCATACATATCGTAAAAGTGAAACACTGATTCTCTCAGATTTTGAAATACAAGGTAGAGAACAGTTGTTAAATGATACTTTTTTTACTTTTCAATGTCCTCGTTGTGGGCATCTTATCGAATTTATCCATCCTCTAGCATATATTGACAAAGACCATAAATTTGTACTCTACATCAAATCAAAAAAAGACTTTAAAGAAAGTGATCATGCTTTATATAAGGATGATGTTACTAGTAGGAAACGTTATATAAGCAATCATAATGAAATTGCGGAAAAAATTAGAATCTTTGAAGATGATTTAGATGATCGTTGTATCGAAATCATAAAATTTAAGCTTGTTCATCATTTGGAAAAACAGAAACAAAAGAAATGTAGTGTAACTTATTTCGATTATGATGCAATTTCACAAACGATATGGTTTCGAACGACACATGATAAAGAACAACAAATGCTTGCAGTTTTGATGGATGAATATCTACGCCTCGTATCAACTATGTTGAAAGAACGACATGATTATTACAGTGAAGTAAATGCACAGTGGGTATTTGATAACTTCATAAAATAAGATACATTGTTTTATTTGATAACTTGTTTTATAATGTAACTCGTGAATTGAGGGAAATGATATGGAACAAACTACGGATACTATGAATTTAGGAATTACTTTCCAGATGTCGCTGGATTCTTTTCTAGAAGAAAAACATCCCATTAAAAGCACGAACAAAACATCTTATGAACAAGCGTTAAAGAAACTTGAAGAATTAAAACAGTTTCGCAATCCTGTAACAAAGTGCATAATTGCCACAGAAGCAATTCAGTTATGTTCCGATTGTATCGAAGGATACATGGCTTTAGGATTATATACACAAGATGTATATGAAAGAATGGATATTTATAAGAGGGGGATGGAATTAGCTACGATTAATCTAGGTAAAGATTTCTTTCTGCAAAATGTAATAGACTTTTATGACTTGGAAGAATCAAGATCTCTTTTTCATATTAAGTTTGCTTATGCATGTACCTTATTTGAGTTAGGTTTCATGAGAAAAGCCCTTCAACAATTTCAAGAGATATTACATTTAAACCCTAGTGATCATTTTCTTGTACATCACTATGTATATGTACTCTTGTTGTACTTTGAAGATTTGACACAATGCCAAGAACTATTAAATAAATACAATACACAAGATACCTTTCATTCCTATGTTACATTTCTGCTTTATTTAAAACAGGGAGAAATTCAAAAAGCCAAGGAGCATATTCCTACATTAAAGCTAGCGAATCAATTTTTGTATGAAATCATGACGTACAAATCAATGAATATGACACCTCAACAAAAGCAAACAAAACCAGGAAGTGTTGAAGAAGCTGGTTATGTTCATCGTTTATTATCAAGAGTTACACATGCTATGGAAAACTTACACATCTTTATGAGCTAGTAAGGCATCTTAGGTATGTGTTTTCTTTATTGTATCTTCTTGATTTACCTATATTATGTATAAAATATTTAAATATGATATATTTGTGATTTTTTTATTCTTGAATTTGTAAAAATATGGAAATTATTACAGTTTTCCTCTATAATATTTCTTATTAGGGCAAAAGGAGATAACGCATGAAGGTGAATACTGAAAAGCTGAGTGTTAGCAATGAAAGACTGAGTATCATTGGTAGACTAATTGGTATATATCGAGAAGAACGTAGAGACAATTCACAGAACAGCTGGACACAGAAACGCTTTTGTAAAGACATCTGTAGCCCAAATACTTTAAAGAATATAGAAGCTGGTGGTTTATCAAGATCAATAGAAATCTATGTTGAAATGTTGGATAAGTTTGATTTAAAACTTGGTGAATTTCCTGAAATTGACAAAGCGATGTATAGACTTACTGAAGAATTGTATGAAGCTACAGAGGATTATAATTTAGAAAAGATAATTGGATTGTCAAATAAAATTCTTCGTATCTTGAATGAAGTTAGTGATTATATTTATTACTCCGAATTAAAAGAACTTTTTGAAAATATAAAAAATCATTATGGTAATAAGATGATGATTAAAGATGAGGTCATTGAAAAATATAAGCAGTTATTATCTGTATTGCCAGATTGTTTTAAAGATATGATTAGGCTTTTAGTATATTTGAAAATCAAAGCTAATAGTGTAGCGGATAAGAATTTATACAAACGATTGGTAGAGGATATCGATTTAATTAACTGCAGCCATGAATTTGTTAAAATAAATCTAATCGATTTCTATTATATTATGGGCAATTATAAAAAGATGGAGTTGTTGATTAATAATCTGATAAAATATTTTCAAGGTAAAAGGAGATTTATTAGATTATTAGATGCTTACAACTATGCAATTGTATTATTTAGTGAACTAGAATTTGAAAAATGTCTACAATACATCAAAGAATCTGAGGCAATCGTAAGTGAAAACATATTGCCAGAAACAAAGGTAAGCGAATATTATACAAATGTTGCATATGCATATCATTTAAACGAACAATATGAAAATGCATTGAATTACTACTATAAGGGATTGCAACAAGAACATAGAGACTTCATAGATTCATATATGTTTATGGCAGATTGTCAAAATCGATTGAATTTACCAATTGATATTCCTTTTGTAGATGAAGATGTCTATGTGCAATATCCTATCGATGTTAAGTATATGTATAAATATTTCACTTTTGATAATAGTGTTCCTGATTTTGTGAAAGAAAATTATATCTTGAAGAAAATAGTACCATTATTAACAGACCCGGAGTACATCAAAGTGTTTCGTTATGAAATTTTAAGGCTAGTGAATAAAAGTGGACACTATAAATGTACATATATGTTTGAATCATTAGTAGAAAAAAATATTAAAAAATGAGTTGATGTTTTTTTGTAAAAGTATAAATAAAAGCACTATGTTTGAAAAAAAATGAACTAACTCCAATTTTATTGAGTAAATCTCTATAATCCTTTATGATATGCATGTTAACGATGATATGCATATGGTCAATGGTATTGATAGAGTTTGGTCAATATGAAAAAAATTGTAATAGCGGCTGTTTGTGGCTTATGCCTAATGGCTGGTGCTGTTGTAGCTTCTGGTGCTGAAGTAACAGTTGCTGGTTCTGGTGGCGGCATCCACGTAATAGTATAACAAACGAAATCAACTTCTTCTTCCATAAGAAGTTTTTTTCTTTTATGTATGTACTTGTTTTGATATTTTTTGTAATTTTCATGGATAATTTGAGGGTTTTTGAAAAATCGTTAACTGTTGGTGATTTTATTGTGGATGATTCATATATGGAGTATTATGTAGTCATCAGGTAGGGGTATTACCTGATAGGGTACAAAGTGTGCGGTATAAGAATGAGATGACCCAATGTTAAAAACCATCCCCAAGTTTCTAACATGATCAATCATTATGATATAAATGCTTTCAGTATTTATTCTCGCTTATATTAAGACAAGCTAATCTACGCTTATTTAGTTTGTGTCTCTTTGTTTGGAAGAGTTGGTAACTGTAACTTTTGTTGCAGTTACTTTTTCTTTTCATTTGATAGGAATAATGATAAACTTACAATGAATTGGAGTGAGTTCATGACGAGATTACAACTTAATCATTTAGATAAGAATTATGGTAATATAAAAGCGGTTAGGGATATAAGCTTGGATATAAAGGAAAAAGCATTTATTGTGTTAGCTGGGCCATCTGGGTGTGGGAAGACTACTCTACTCCATATGATTGCAGGGTTTTTGAAATGTGATAAAGGAAGTATTATGCTTGATGGCAATTGTATTGATGAACGAGTTCCATCATTAAGGGAAATTGCTATGGTTTTTCAGGATGCGGCCTTGTTTCCAGATATGAGTGTACAGGAGAACATTGAAATTGGGTTGGCACAAAGTGGATTGCAAGATGATGTTATTCAAGAACGTGTACAAGAAATGGCTGCTTTGGTAGATATAAGCGAATTGTTGAATCGTAAGGCGAAAACATTATCGAGTGGTCAAAAGCAAAGGGTGTCCATCGCAAGAGCTTTGGTTAGGCGTCCTAAAGTATTCTTAATGGATGAGCCTTTAAGTGCATTGGATGCGAGATTGAAATCTCAACTAAGAATTGAAATTGCGATGTTGTATCAAAAAATGGATGCGACATTTCTATATGTAACACATGATCAAGTAGAGGCAATGACAATGGCAGATATATTGATTGTGATGAAGGATGGGAAGTTTCAACAAGTGGGAACGCCTTTGGATATTTATCATCATCCTAAGAATTTGTTTACGGCGTCTTTTTTAGGAAAATATGAAATCAATCAGTTTAAGGCAAGTGTTCAAAATCAACAAGTAGTTTTTAAGGAAAGCGTGCTTTGTGAAGCAAGGGGTGTGCTTGATGAGCAGATTATTATTGGTGTGAGGCCTGAACATCTGTTCATGGATATAGATCATGGGTATCTTGGAAAGATTGTCCTTGTGGAGAATTTAGGAGATGAGTTATATTATCATATCGAGTGGGAGGATCAACTTCTTATGATGAAGGGGGCTTTGTCTGATGGATTGAGATGTGGGGATGTGGTGAACTTTAACTTTCGTGTTCAAGATGCATTTTACTTTTATGCGTCTACACAAGAGCGATTCATACCCGAATAAATAAAAAAAGATTTCGATAAGCGACATGCCCTTCGAAATCTTTTGTGTACTAATATGGTGGAGCTTATCGGGATCGAACCGATGACCCCCTGCGTGCAAGGCAGGTGCTCTCCCAGCTGAGCTAAAACCCCATTTAGTGCTAATTAAATATACCATAAGGGGGTCATCATTGTCAATTCCCCTTTTATTATTTTCATAACATTTTAGATGGGACATTGTCAAATAAGGTGAAATGCTTTACAATAATACAAAAAAATGAGGTGAGAATAGAATGTTAAGGGATATCAAAGAAGCGTTGCGCTTGTCCTTTCCAGTAATGGTTGGGTACATATTTTTAGGGATTGCGTTTGGATTGTTGTGTGAAAAACAGGGGTATTCATGGATTTGGGCATTCTTGATTAGCTTTAGTGTATATGCTGGGAGTATGCAGTTTGTATTATTAACATATCTTCATTCAGGTGTTTCACTTCTTGAAGTTGCGATTGTGACTTTATCAGTAAATGCAAGACAAATATTTTATGGATTATCATTCTTGAATGATTTTTCTAGGATGGGGAAAAAGAAATGGTATATGATTTTCTCGTTGACAGATGAAACCTATTCTTTATTATGTAGTATTTCAAATAGGGAAGAGGAACGAGGAAAGCGTCTTATGTTTTTGATTGCTTTGTTTGATCAGGTGTATTGGGTGTTAGGCTCTGTTATTGGAGCGACGCTAGGGATGTTGATAACATTTCAAACCAAAGGGATTGATTTTGCGATGACTGCGTTATTTACGGTTATCTTAATAGAACAGTGGATAGCGGCGAAGCGACATGTATCAATCGTGTGTGCTTTGATTGCAGTGGGTGTAAGTGCTGTTTGTTTTGGATTAGAGAACTTTTTATTGCCTGCACTTATTCTGCTTGTTGTATTGTTAATTATATTTAGGAAGAACGTAGAAGGGGGAGAAGCGCTATGACAACTTGGGAAACATTAAGTGTGATTGGGGTAGTAGTTGCGTGTACGTTTCTTACAAGGGCATTGCCGTTTCTTGTGTTTAAAGATGCGAAAAAAATCCCAAATATCATATTGTACTTGGGAAGAGTATTGCCTATGGCGATTATGTTTTGTTTGGTTCTTTATTGTATACGTTCAACTACATTTTTGAAATATCCTTATGGAATACCTGAAGTGCTAGGAATACTGATTGTAGGTATCTTACATGTATGGAAACGCAATAATATCATTAGTATTGTAGGAGGAACGTTTTGTTATATGATTATGGTGCAGTTTATATTTCTCTAGGACTCTTTTAAATCTAGTAAGAATGAGGTATAGAAATCCGTAAAGATACTATTTTTTAATGTAATGAAATTGAATTCGCGGGTAATTTGAAAATCATCAAGAGGGATGATTTCGAATTGTCCGTTTTTTAATTCTTCTAATACAGCTGCTTCATAAAGAAACGTGATACCTTGTTGTTGTTTGATAAGTTCTTTAATCGCATGGATGTTGCCAATTTCTAAGGTGTTTTTAAAGTCTGTGATTGTTAAGTTTTGTTCATCTAAAACACGTTCTAGGATTTCTCTAGTACCAGAACCGCATTCACGTATGATAAGTGTTTCATGTAAGAGTTCTTCTAGTTTACATATGGAGTTGGAAAGTGGATAGTCTTTTGATTTAATTGGAATGAAGCGTTGTTTGGATAGAAGGTGATAGGTATAGTCGTTTTTCTTAAAGTAACCTTCTACAAAGGCAAAATCGATTTGTCCATTGTTGAGCATATCTAAAAGTGTACTTGTGTTTTCAACAAGCATAGAGATTGATGTATCAGGATGATTATCTAATAGGGTTGTAAACTTATTTGGAAGGATGAATTCTCCAATGGTTCTAGTTGCGCCAATGCGTATATGATCCATATGGTCTTTTCCACTGCACATAATTTCCTTAAGTTTGTTTTCATCACTTGCAAAGCGTAAACTATATTTTAAAAGGAGCTCTCCTTGTTTGCTAAGACGTAATTGTTTGTTTTCATGTGTGAATAATTTTACTTGATAAAGATTTTCTAGATATTGAATGTGTTGGGTTACAGCGGGTTGGCTCATACATAATTGTTCTGCAGCTTTCGTGTAGTTCAACGTTTTTGATAATGCAATAAAAGTGTAGATACGAAAATCTAGCATAAAACTCACTCCTATTCTATATGTTGTAAGTATAACACGTTTTGCGAGGATAGAAAAATTTTAGTTGTGTCTACGTTTTGTGAACATATGTACACAGAATGTCTTCGTATGTAAAACTGTTACATTTTTGTTTACAAATTATTTCAAAGTTACTTTCATTTTATTTCATTTGTGCTATAATACTAACTAATAACATAAATTGTTATCGAAGAAAGGAAGGTGCCAATATTTATGGCCGAAAACAGAATTTTCAACTTTTCAGCAGGTCCAAGCATGCTGCCACTGGAGGTGTTACAAAAAGCACAATCGCAAATGTTAAACTACGAGGGCAGTGGTATGTCGGTCATGGAGATGAGTCATCGTTCCAAAGTATATGATCAGATTATTGTAGAAACACAGGCAAAATTACGTAAACTAATGAATATACCAGAAAACTATAAGGTGTTATTTTTACAAGGAGGAGCTTCCATGCAATTTGCAATGGTTCCTTTAAATCTTATGAAAACTGGAAAAGCCGATTATATCGTGACAGGAAACTTTGCGAACAATGCCTATAAGGAAGCATGTAAATTTGGAGAAATTCATGTTGCTGCATCTAGCAAGGATAGAAATCATACGTATATTCCTGCACAGGAAGAATTATCTTTAGATCCTGAAGCAGACTATGTATATCTATGTTCAAACAATACAATTTATGGAACAGAATGGAATTATGTTCCAGAAACAAATGGAGTACCAATCGTAGCGGATATGTCTAGTGATATCCTAAGTCGTCCAGTAGATGTAAGTAAGTATGGAGTTATTTTTGCTGGTGCACAAAAGAATATGGGTTGTGCAGGATTGACAGTTGTCATTATTCGTGAAGACTTACTAGGATTTGCGAAAGAGAATGTCCCTGTAATGTTAGATTATAAAACAATGGCAGAGAAAGATTCTATGTACAATACGCCTCCTACGTATGCAATCTATATTTTAGGACTCGTATTAGAATGGATTGAAAACATGGGTGGATTAGAAGCCATGGCAAAACATAATGAACAAAAAGCAAAACGTTTATATGATTTCTTAGACAGTTCTACGTTCTATAAACCAGCTGCGGATAAAGATGCTCGTTCTTTAATGAATGTAACATTCCGTACAGCCAATGAAGAATTGGATGCATTGTTTGCGAAAGAAAGTGCAGCTGCTGGAATGAGCAATTTAAAAGGTCATCGTGCGGTAGGTGGTATGCGTGCATCTATCTATAATGCAATGCCAGTAGAAGGTATTGATACGTTAATCGATTTTATGAAGAAATTTGAAGCAGAACATAAATAGTAGATAAAGGGAGAATATATGAAAGTAAAGTTATTTAATAAGATTGCGGATATTGGAATCAATCAATTTGATAAAGATAAATATGAATTTTCTGAAGAATTCGAAAATTATGATGCTGTTTTAGTACGTAGTGCAAAGCTTCATGATGTAGAATTTCCTAAGGATTTAAAATGTATTGCAAGAGCTGGAGCAGGCGTGAATAACATTCCTTTGGATAAATGTAGTGAACAAGGAATTGTTGTCTTTAATACTCCAGGAGCAAATGCAAATGCAGTTAAGGAATTAGTAATTGCGGCCTTATTGATGTCTTCTCGTAAAATTACGAAAGGTATCGAATGGGTTCATACCATCAAAGAAGATGATATGAGTAAAGTTGTTGAAAAAGGTAAAAGCAACTTTGTAGGACCTGAAATTGCAGGTAAAAAACTTGGAGTTATTGGGTTAGGGGCAATCGGTGTTCTTGTGGCAAATGCCGCAGCAGCATTAGATATGGATGTGTATGGATATGATCCATATGTTTCTGTACAAGCTGCTTGGACTTTAAAGGCACGCGTTCATCATGTCAAAGACTTAAAACAGATATTTGAAGAATGCGATTATATTACAGTGCATGTACCA
>JAVWJF010000088.1:0-9090 GCA_036639195.1 Longicatena sp. | reverse complement strand
AAAAACTGCAAATTCTGCAGTTTCTTAATCTTCTAACACTTGTACACAAATACCAATTGTTCCAGGTCCGGTGTGAACACCCAAAGCTGGAGAACATTGCTTTTCTACATAAACATCAAGGTTTGGTAATTTTGGTAAGATACTTGCCTTTATTTCATCAGAGATATCTTGTGCATCTCCATTTACAATGGAAACATTATATTTCTTATGATTTCCAGCAAACTCTAACGCCAAGTCTTTTGTTTTTGAAATTGATTGTTTACGACCACGTACTTTTGATACCGTATAATAAATACCATCTTCATTACAAGAGATAATCGGTTTTAAATTCAATGCATTTCCAAATAGAGAGGCAACTAAACCAATACGACCACCCTTTTGTAAGTATTCTAGTGTTTCTACAACGAAGAACACTTTACATTTTTTAACACCCGCTTCTAATTTCACTTGGATATCTTCAAAAGATAACCCTTCTTCTATATAACGTGCCGCTTGAACTGCATGAAACCCTGCGCCGATGGAGATATTTTTAGTATCTAAAATAAAAGTATCTAAATCGGTATTATCATCCGCAATTAAGTGCACCATATTATTGGTTCCACTCAATCCACTAGAAATGGTTACTGCAATTATTTTCTCATATCCATCTGCCTTAATTTGATCAAAGATTTCTTGAATATCTTGTCCTGAAGGAAGGGATGTCTTAGGCACTTCCTTTGATAAACCACGATATACTTCTTCAGCAGTAATGTCAACTCCATCCAAATATTCAGCGTTTTGATAGATAACTTTTAAAGGGATCACGTACATTCCATATTGTTGCGCATAATCTTTTGGTACATCACAACAAGAATCTACAAGGATAGCGATTTTTTGTGTATTCATAATAAACCTCCAACTATATTTTCAAATGAAATATTATGATTATGCTTACAGTATATTATAATTCGCATAATTAGTCAATCTAGTTTTTAATACCAAATATATCCATATACAAAAAAGACCATATAAAATGGTCTACGGTACATGATGAGTCTTGTTGTACTCTTGGAGTCGCTCGTTTATTTTCATTGTTTCTCTTTTGGATTGTTCATACACAATGTACATAATTGTTACGAATACAATCGTGATGGATACCAACATCGCAAATACCATATGAAGTTGTGTCCACTGAAACCAATCAAAATATAATCCAGAACCGATCACTACACACACCACATACAAATAATGAACAACATGGGAGAAATAGAGTTGTTTTTTTGTTAATTTTCTTTGCGGATATAAGAAATTCCCTAAACAACAAACTGCACTTGTGAATAGTATCTGCCATAAAATACTTGCATTTACATCATTTTCCTCATAAAAAATGGAGATGAAAATGGCTGCCATAATCAGAGAACCTGTCGTCACACAGGAAAATGTAAACAGTAAGTCTTTTAATTTTCTCATTTTCATATTCCTCCCTTCACAACCCTAACAACGCTTTTAGTTGCGCAACATATTGTCGAGATATAATAATTTTTTCATTGTTCATAAGCACTGCCTCTAAACGACTTCCGATGACTGGGGATAAATGATGAATCTTTGTAAGATTGATAATAATCGATTTAGAGGCACGCAAGTAATCTCCTCCTTTATAATTCTCTTCTATCTCATAAAGGCGCTGTTTTATTTCATATACTTGCGTTTGTGTATAAAGGAATGTTTTGTTATCTACAGATTCAAAATAGAAAACATCCTTTGGATCAATTCGTTGAATAGAAGTACCTTGCATAGCGGTGAATTTCTCTTCTTGTACTTTGAGACGTTGAATCAAACTTAGTATTGATTCATCCATCGTATCACAACGAATGATAATACAATCTTCATCTTTTGGATCTTTTTTATCTTCAATGATAATCTTCACAGCTACCTCCTTCCTATCGATCGAACGATGCTCTTTTCTTTAATACATAAACTGCGATGCTTAATGCTATTATACCACAACCAACAAGCAATAGAACTTGCATCGATGGTGGTATTGTTTGATTGAATACTTGCACACTGATTCCCATGTTTTCTTTATATACACTCATCACATCACTAGGTAAACCTTCAAATATTCTTTCAACACTTTGTTGTGTAAACACACTTCGTAACATACTGGCTTGGTGTAGAAACGGCAAACTACGCAAAATGTTTTGTACAACGTTTGGTAACATTGTCATCGGTAAATAAATACCACCTAGAAAACCAATCAAAGTACCTGCAATGGTCCCAAAAGAACCCCAAGCATTACTCGTAATTACAAATTGGGATACAACTAACACCAATGCACTAGATGCACTTACACTGACCAACAACATTCCATATACTTGTACCCAACCCAACGCATCTAAGAAAGGATGCCCTTGCATAGATACATACAGAAAAGATAATAAACAAGTAATCGTACACATAATCATGCCATTGATGATTGCCGCAATTAAATATCCACATAATAGTTTCATTCTAGAAATAGGTGCACAATAAAAGCTTTCTAGCTTATGATATTGTCTATCTTGTACATATATTCCTATGATCGATAATGGAACAGTAAAACTATTCACCGCTAACATACCAGCAATTGTCCACATCAACACAACATACTCCGCATTTTGTTCATCTGCTGTTGTAGTTGCGACACCCTTTATCTTCTCTAACGCTTCTAATAGGGAATCTTTATTCATATCACCTAAAAATACAACCATCAACAAAAGCACCATTAACACAGATAACAAAGAAAAGAATAAGGAGGCTTTATCTTTAAAGTACAACAACATATTTCGTTTTACTAAATACAATAATGACATATCTACACCCCCTTCTCCAGTGCTCTTCCAGTAATGTTTAAGAACACATCATCCATGTTTCCTTGTATCATTTCAAATCCTTCCAAAAATGATTCTATATTTTTCAATAAAGGAATCGCACTTTTTGTATCTTTCATCGGAATTGTGAATACATGATCACATCTTGCATAGCTATATTTGTGTTCATTCAAATATTCTTGTAATTTCTCTTCTTCTAGCGGGTATGCGATTAATTGATCTTTTGCGTACTTGTTCTTTAATTCAAAGGGTGTTCCAAATTCTTTTAATACACCTTGATCAATCACCGCAATATGATTTGCTTTGGCGGCCTCTTCCATATAATGTGTTGTCAGGAAAACGCTCATGTCACTTTCTCTTCTTAACGTATCAATACAATCCCATACAACTTTCCTAGTTGCAGGATCTACTCCCGTTGTTGGTTCATCTAAAAACAAAATTTGAGGCGCATGCATGAGTGCTCTCGCTATTTCACAACGTCGTTTTTGTCCACCAGATAACTTCCCAAATGGACGATTTAAAAGATCTTTTAAATCTAATATCTTAGTGACGTGTAGTAATTGTTCTTGTAATTTTTTCTTATTGTTAATATACATAGAACCACGAATTAACAGGTTATCTTTTACACTCAACAATTCATCTAAACAATCTCGTTGATATACAATGCCTATTTGTTTTCGAATGGCATCATCCTCTTTTCCTAATTCATATCCACAAACCCTTGCACTTCCACTGGTTGGAGGAAATAATGTACATAACATATTAATGGTGGTAGATTTTCCTGCCCCATTGATTCCTAAAAATCCAAAGAGTTCTCCTTGTTCTACATGAAAACTAATTCCATTTACCGCATGTACATCCTGATAACTTTTCTTCATATCGTTTACTTCGATTGCATACATAATATAAACCTCCCTTTCACACCTTGATTATAGAAAAGAAGAAAATCCCTTACAATAGGCGTTATGCTAAGTTGCATTTCAACTCAATTAACTAGCATAATATAGCAATTAAGATACATGTACAAAATATGCACATTAAAAAAGCTTGAATTTTCATCCAAGCTTTTTCTTCGTTTATAGGTTTGATTTTTTATGATAATTCAAACTGTCCAGTATATAACTTATAGTACGTACCCTTTTGTTCTAGCAATTCATCATGACTTCCTCTCTCTATGATTTCACCATGATCCAATACCATAATCGCATCAGAATTTCGTACCGTTGATAAACGATGCGCAATTACAAACACAGTACGATGTTCCATCAATCGATCCATTCCTTTTTCAATTAACTTCTCTGTACGTGTATCGATGGAACTGGTTGCTTCATCCAAAATAAGAACAGGAGGATTTGCTATCGCAGCTCGTGCTATGGCTAGTAATTGGCGTTGTCCTTGACTAAGGTTTGCACCATCTCCAGACAACATCGTATCATACCCTTTTGGTAAACGTTTGATAAAAGAATGTGCATTCGCAAGTTTGGCGGCTTCTATTACATCATCCATACTCGCATGCAAATTCCCATAACGAATATTGTCCGCAATCGTTCCAGTAAACAAATGGGTATCTTGTAAAACAATGGAAATAGAACGTCTTAAATCATCTTTACGTATGAGTTTTACATCGATTCCATCGTATGTGATACTACCACTTTCAATGTCATAGAAACGATTGATGAGGTTGGTAATGGTTGTTTTCCCAGCACCTGTACTTCCTACAAATGCTATTTTTTGTCCAGGTTTCGCGTATAATTGAATTCCTTTTAGAATGGTAACACCTGGTTCATATCCAAAAACTACATCATGAAAGCGAACATCTCCTTGTAAAGGTACAAGTTCTATTTTTCCATTACTTCTAGGATGTCTCCATGCCCAGTGTCCTGTATATTCTTCACACTCATGACAACTTCCATCCTCTAACATACGCACACGCGTTAGTGTAACTTTTCCATCATCCACTTCTTCTTGTTCATCCATCATCGCAAAGATACGCTCTGCCCCAGCCATAGCGGCTAGAATAAAGTTCAATTGTTGAGTGAATTGATTGATTGGTAAAGCTGTTTGTCGTACATAGATTAAATAGGAAGCTAAGGCACCAAGTTCAATTTGTCCATGGATTGCGAAGAAGCCTCCAACACAGGCAACAATCGCATAATTGAAATAGGATAAAGAAACTACCGTGGGAATCGTTCTTCCAGAATAGGTCAAGGCTTGCGTAGAAGCTATACGTAAGGCTTCATTTCTTGTCTCAAACTCTTTAAAATTTGCCTGTTCATGATTGAAGACTTTTACCACCTTTACCCCATCTACCATTTCTTCAATAAACCCATTAAGCACACCCATAGCACGTTGTTGATGTGTAAAATAATATTTACTCTTCTTACTAAAATATTGAATTAAATAATACATCACAATCATAAAGAACACAACCAAAAGAGATAAACGCCAATTTAAGATAAAGATTGCGATCAAGGTTCCCACAATCATAGTGAAGCTTTGAATCAAATTATCGAAACAATTGTTCATCGCATCTTGAATGGTATCTAAATCATTTGTAAAACGACTCATGATATCTCCATGTGCATTGGTATCAAAGAATTTCAAAGGAAGTTTTTGCATCTTAGAAAATAAATCTGCACGTATTTCCTTTACAATTTTTGAAGAGGTATGTGTCATCATCTGTTTATAGAAAGCTGTACACAATGCCCCACTGGCATACATCCCTGCCATAAACAAAATAGCTCTCGTAAATCCTTGATAATTCTTAGGCAGGATATATTGATCGATAATAGGACTTACCAAATAGGTTCCATACAAATTCGCTGCGGCACTCATCACCACAAGAATTGCGACCAATAATAAGGAGAACTTATGTCTTCCCATATAATGCAGGAAGTTAAACATTGTTTTTTTCATATGTTTAGGCTTTTTATTCGAAATCTGTTTTGCCATTATAAACCAACCCCTTCCTGTTGAGATGTGTAGATATCCTGATAAATAGGATCTGTTTCAAGGAGTTGTTCATGTGTTCCAATCGCATGGATTTTCCCATCTTCTAATATAACGATTTGATCAGCGTGCATAACACTACTTACACGTTGGGCAATGATCAGTTTGGTTGTATCTTTTAAGGATGCCAAGCCTTCTTTGATTTGTGCTTCTGTAGCACTATCAACTGCACTTGTAGAATCATCTAATATGAATACTTTTGGATGTTTTAATAATGCTCTCGCAATACATAAGCGCTGTTTTTGTCCGCCTGATACATTTACTCCCCCTTGTCCTAAATCCGTATCATATCCTTCAGGAAAATCCTTCACAAATTCATCTACACATGCAACACGACATGCCCAAGCAATATCTTCTTCACTTGCATGTTCATTTCCCCATAATAGATTTTCCATAATCGTACCAGAAAACAATGTGTTTTTTTGTAAAACCATACCCACTGCGTCTCGTAGATGTGAGATTGAAAACTCTTTAACATCGATACCATCGATGCACACACGACCATCAAACACATCATACAGACGTGGAATTAATTGCACAAGCGTTGTTTTCGCAGATCCTGTTCCTCCTAATATCCCTGTTGTAGAGCCTTTTGGCATACGTAAAGAGATATCACTTAACACATACTCTTGCGCATCTTCTTTGTATTTAAAGTATACATGTTCAAATGAAATAGATCCCTGTGTGATTACTTTGTTGGATTCTTTGGTATCAATAATATCAAGTGGTTCATCTAGTACTTCCACGATTCTTTCACAACTCGCAAGTGATCTTGTTAACATTAAGAACACACCCGATAACATCATTAAAGAATTTAAGATTTGTAAAACATAACTTAAAAATCCTGTTAATTCTCCAACTTGCATGGTACCCGCAAAGATCATATTCCCACCAAAGTAAAGAATACATATGATGGTTCCATACATTACGATTTGAAACAAAGGCATATTCCAAACGGAAGTACGAAATGCTTTTTCACTTGAAAAACGTAGATCATCATTTACGTTCTCAAACTTTTCTTTTTCATAGGTCCCTTTGACATAGGACTTCACCACACGTATCGCATTCAAATTCTCTTGTACAATGGTATTTACTTTATCTATCGAACCTTGCATCATACGATACAATGGGCCTACTTTATGAACAATGATAAATAGTCCTATGGTTAAAATGGGAATCGCAACCACAAAGATAATTGCGAGTTTCGCATTGATGGAAAAGGTTAATACCAATGCAGTCAACAACATAACAGGACTTCGTACAAAGGGACGAATACCATTACTAATGGCAGTTTGTAAGATGGTTACATCACTCGTTAATCGTGTAATCAAAGACGAAGTAGAAAAGTGATCCGTATTTGAAAAGGAAAAACTTTGTACTTTTTCAAATTCTGCTTTTCTAAGCTCTGCGCCAAATCCTTGTCCTGCAGTTGCGGCATAACGAGCATATAGGATTCCTAATACAAGCGCAATCAATGAACAAATTATCATCTGCGCCCCCTTTACTAGAATGTACTCCTTATCCCCATTGGCTACACCAACATCAATAATATCTGCCATAATCAAAGGAATGATCAATTCAAAAATCGTTTCCGTAATCACGCAAATACAACTGATAATTAAATAGCGATTATACTTCTTCATAAAAGGAAACATTCTTTTTAACATACTTACACCTCCCTATTCAAATGTTCGATCTGTTAAATTTTGATACATCCTAGAAAGAAACAGCTTAAACTGTTCTTTTTCTTCTGTGCTAAATCCCTCTAATGATTTTTCTTCTACCTCATCACAGTGCTTACTCCATAAATCTAGAGCTTTTTCACCCTTCTTCGTGATTCTTAAAGATAGTGCTCTTTTATTATCTTTCACAATCTCCCTTGTAAGCATTCCGTTTTCTTCTAAATTGTTCAATATTTTTGAAACAGTTGCTGGTTCTACATCGCAGTTATAGGCAATGTCTTTTAACATACAATCCTCATGAGAATGTAAATAACGAAGTACTTTAGGCTGTCCTGGAGATAAACCATAAGCACTCATATCTTGTCTTATTTTATTTCGCTGGGCATGATATGTTTTAAACATCATCATATGAAATGGCAATTCCATAAGTCTCCTCCTCAATAGTTAGCTATCTAACTGTTAGTATTCTAACTATATGACAAACTACTATTTTTGTCAATGATATAGGCACAACTCTAAAGAAAAAAAGCACCCACTTTGGATGCTTATGCAATGGATTGAACCAATGCTGGAAGTTCTTTTAAATTATAAAGGATAAAATCTGCTCCTGCTTCTCG
This sequence comes from Longicatena sp., assembly GCA_036639195.1. Taxonomy (GTDB): domain Bacteria; phylum Bacillota_I; class Bacilli_A; order Erysipelotrichales; family Erysipelotrichaceae; genus JAVWJF01. Next base: position 933 of record JAVWJF010000088.1, on the reverse strand, counting down.
ATATTCTCTTGTTAGTTTCTTAATCAACGCTTCTTGTTCTTCAACGTTCAAGTTTTTATATTCTTCTTCACTCAATCCCATCAATGAACTACCTTCTAGAATACCTACAGCTAATACACCAGCAGCTTTTGCTTCTTCAATATCTGAAATTGTATCTCCAACCTTTAAAACACTGCGTACATCTTTTATTTGCATTGCTTCTAGGTTACGGAAAATCATATATGGATATGGACGACCGCAATTATTTACACTGTTTGGAGTAATCCAATAATCTGGTGAATATCCATTGTCTTTTGCTTTCGGAAGTACAATATTCATCATCTCATCTGTATATCCTGTAGTAGAACCAATGCGAATACCAGTTGCACGTAAAGTTTCTACTGCTTCCCTTGCATATGGTTTTAACTCACAATATTGGTCTAATATTTTCAATAAATTGGCAGTGAATTTATTATGCATTTCATCAATATCAGAATCCTGACTCGCTCTTCCATATTTCTTTTCCCATTGTGCTTTGATATTAGGCATCGCCAACATTGTCTTAATATGATCCCACTTTAACATCCCCATAGGTTTTCGTGTTTCATCCATTGTTACATCAATTCCATATTCCTTAAACACTTCTATAAATGTTCTTACTGGCGCAAAACAACCATAATCTACTGTAGTCCCTGCCCAATCAAATATAACCGCCTTAATTTTCATTACTTGTTATCTCCCTTCATATAGTCTTTCATAATACTTGTTAATGTGTGAATATCTTCTTCATAGATTTCACCAATAGTTCCAATTCGAAAGGTATCCGCATCCGTTAACTTCCCTGGATAAATGGCATACCCTCTCTCTTTGATATAATCGTACATAGATTGGAAATTAAAGTTTTGTCCTTTTGGATATAAGAAGGTGGTGATAATTGGTCCTTGATAAGCTTTT
>JAVWJF010000087.1:0-9102 GCA_036639195.1 Longicatena sp. | reverse complement strand
TCAATAGCCATACTGTATTAACCACAATATAGAATATAAACAATTTTCCATCGAAAGAGCCATATACATATAGGTTCCTTGTCAACTCCACACCACTTGTATATGGAATAATTAAGAGTGATTTATTTGTTAAAGGTGAAGTGATATTTGTAACAAATATTAATAAAGTTTGTATTATCAAAACAAATGAACTAACATTTTTCTCTTTTATAGTTAGATAACTAATCAGTAATCCAATTCCATACATGCCTAAAATTGATGGGATATTGATTAATACAGTTAAAAATATAAAATAAATCTCTTTCATACTAATAGTGTTTATAACTGCAAACAATAAAGTTATAGCAAATACAATGAATAAATCAGTTATTATACTAATAAACATTTTATAAAAAGATAAGAATATTATTGAAAACTTGCCTTGTACTTTTAATTCAAGCATTCCATTGCTGGCATCTGATGAAATCAAGGAAGTGCTAAAACCTAAAGATAAAGAACCAAACTGCCAGAATAGGAATCCAATCATTATCAAGAATTGAGATGTGTCATTCGATACACCATAAGAATCCAAAAAGGGATTTCCATTTTGAGAATTCAATACTAATATAAACGTTACAGATAAGATCAATAAGTCACTTAATAACCTTACCTTGTATCTTAATCGTGCTTTTATGGTCATTTTTCCTTCAATACATAATAAATCTAAATATTGTTTTAGCATTTTGACTTCCCTTTCTCATCGGATTTTTTCATCAATTCATATTGTTCTTTAAGTTCATCAACAGAATTTTTGCCACTATGTTCCAATTTTATCTCTCCATTATATATATAAATTTGATTACTTGAAATAGAAGCGGCAAAATCCAAATCATGAGTTGATATTATCACTTTATTATTTGAACAATTGCTTAATAAACTAATCATTTCAATCAATATTTCCCTTGTATCAATATCTAAGCCAACCGTTGGTTCATCTAATAATAAAATTGGAAGTCCTGTACAAAAAATTGATAACAATTTAATTACTTTCTTCTGGCCTGTTGATAATTGTTCTATCCTTTTATTTATATAAGATTTACATTCTATATGTTGCATAAAAATTTCTAAATTTTGAAGAATTGTTTTTTTATCTACTCCTTTAATTATTCCAAAATACAATATGTTATCTATTCCATTATTTTTAAAAGATAGATATCTTTCATCAGGCGATAAATAAGCGATATTTTTATGTGCCCATTCTACATAAGAATCCGATATTTCCGAATCACTATCTATTACTTGAATACTTCCACTGTGTTGACAAAGGATTCCAGAAATCAATTTCATGAAAGTAGTTTTGCCAGCCCCATTAGGTCCTAATAATGCTGTAACAGAATTTTCTATGTTAAATTCATAGCATAAATCTCTAAAAATTATACTTTTTTCATACTTTTTTGTTATATGGTCTATTTTTATTTTCATAACTAGCTCCTTTCCGAAAAGAAATATTCTATAACAGTAACAGCAACTTTATTTGGAATAGTAGAGTTTGTATTTTTTAGTACAAATAATTTCCCAAAAATAGATTTGCTTGTATTTTTAACACATCTTGATAAAGTAGTAAAACTATATGGAGATTGTACTTTATGTGTTTTCGACTGGAAAAATCCAAAAGAATCTTTTAGATGTATTTCTATATTACATTTATAGTCAAACATACTACAAAACTCTGGTTCGTTATATAAAATAAACATTTTACAAACGTCCCAGAGCATTTTGACTCCGAATCTGTTTTTACTTGAAGAACAAGATAAGTAATATAATAACTCCATATATGCACTAGCTTCATTCAAAATTATCACCACCCTCTAAGCCCCTATTTTTGTTTCGTAAGTATAATTATCCACTACTTACTTTATAAGGTTTATTATAGCCTTATTGCATTTCTGCGTCAATACCACATAAATTTGATGTGCTTGTTTTACTAAACTGTTAATTGACAAATTAAGTTCCGTTTGAAAAAGTGAACTACATTTTAGTCAGTCAATGTTATGATGATTATGGTTATATGCTCCTGTTGGGTATTGGTAACCCCTAAGAATCAATCGCAGCTATGATTCCTGCTGAGGGTGCCATAAATGAAAATAGAACACACTAACTAGCAAGTGTGTTTTTATTTTGTAGATTACACCAAACAATGCACACAGATTAAGAAGTCTAATCATATAGAATATCATAAGTTTCATTTCATTATATAACTTAGTAATGAGTAGACCATTATACTTTTAATGCTCTATATTTCATACATACAAAGAGATAAATTGGATATCATAAGCTAGAACACATAGTACAAAAAACTTGATATCATTTGAAACGTTTCGCAAAATTTGATAAAATGCTACAGTTAGAAAAGGAGTGTTGTATCTTGGAATATATAAAATTAATTGGTGTAGTCATCATCGTTTTAGGATTTATGATGAAATTTGATGTACTTGCCACGGTGTTGATTTCTGGTCTAGTGACTGGTCTTGTATCTGGATTAAGCTTTACAGAAATACTAGCTATTATGGGGCAATCTTTTGTTAACAATCGACTTATGTCAGTATGGTTAATTATTTTTCCAGTGATTGCTATTATCGAACGTTATGGTCTAAAAGAAAGAGCATCTTATTTGATCGGTAAGATTAGAAATGCATCTGCTGGTAAAGTTTTATGCTTGTACATGATAATTCGTAGTGCTGCAAGTGGAGCAAATATACGTATTGGTGGACAGGTTGAATTTGTTAGACCTTTGATTCTACCAATGTCGGAAGCTGCTGCTGAAAAAGCTAAGGGTTCACAACTAAGTGAAAAAGAAGAAGATTCCTTAAAGGGATTAGCTGCTGCAACAGAAAACTATGGGAACTTTTTTGCTCAAAATGTATTTCCTGTAGCAAGTGGAGTATTGTTGATTCAGGGTACATTAGCAGAAGCTGGGTATGGTAGTGCAACTATTTACTCTGTTGCACAAGCAAGTTATCCAATCTGTATCATAGCTATCATTTTAACGTTTGTTCAAGTACTGCGTTATGATAGAAAAATTAAGAAAGCGAGGATGAATACAAATGGAAACGATATTTAATAATGCTTCTGAATTTATATTTATTCTCTGTGGATTTGTTAGTTTTAATGCAGCTTATCAAGCATTAGGGAATGAAAGAGCTCGTATAGGAACTGTTGCATTTTGGACTTTATTAGGAGTCGTCTTCATTTTTGGAAAAGTTATTCCTTATGAAGTTACAGGTGGATTGTTGCTAGTTATGGGATGTTTGACCATGTGCAAACAGGTTGAAATTGGAAAATTTAAAGCTCCTGATATAGAAAAAAGAAAAGCGTCAAGTGAAGAAATCAAGAACCTTATTTTTCTTCCAGCAATTCTAGTCGCGATGGTTGCGCTTATTTTATCTCGTGTAAAAATTGATGGACTTCCATTGCCTGGTGCAGTGATGGTAGGCGCAGGATGTATTCTTGCCTTATTCTTTGCCATGTTATTATGTAGACCTAAGTTTACAGAAACACGTACAGATACCGCAAGGTTATTGATGCAGGTCGGTAGTGCATCTTTATTACCACAGTTGTTAGGTGCTTTGGGTCAGGTATTTACAAAAGCTGGAGTTGGTGATGTAATATCGGGGATTATCTCAGGACTTCTACCAGAAGGAAATATTTTATTTGGGGTTGTCATTTATTGTCTAGGTATGGTAATCTTTACAATGATTATGGGAAATGCATTTGCTGCATTCTCTGTCATAACGGTTGGTATTGGTATTCCATTTGTGATTGCACAAGGTGGAAATCCTAGTGTTGTTGGAGCGTTGGGAATGACTGCTGGATATTGTGGTACACTAATGACACCAATGGCCGCTAATTTCAATATAGTCCCTACCGCCGTATTGGAAACCAAAGATAAATGGACGGTCGTAAAAGCACAAGCACCTATGGCATTAACGTTAATCGTTATTCATATCGTATTGATGCTTGTACTTGCATTTTAGAAAGAAGGTTATACATGATGAAAATATTAGTTACAGGATTTGATCCATTTGGTGGCGAATCCATCAACCCTGCGATTGAAAGTGTGAAACGTCTTCCAGACACAATTTTAGGCGCTGAAATAATCAAATTAGAAATACCTACTGTTGTACACAAATCTTTGGCAGTTATCAAAGAAGCAATTGACACTTACCAACCTGATATGGTATTGTCCATTGGACAAGCAGGGGGACGTAGTGATATTACTGTAGAACGAGTTGGTATCAATATAGATGATTGTCGTATCACGGACAATGAAGGAAATCAGCCAATTGATGAACCAATTTATGCGGATGGACCAGATGCTTATTTCGTTAATTTACCAATTAAGGCAATGGTAGAACATATTCGTAAGAGTGGAGTTCCTGCATCCATTTCAAACTCTGCTGGAACCTTTGTATGTAATCATGTCACTTATGGTGTGCGTTATCTATTAGAGAAACAAGGCAAAGGCGCAAAGAGTGGATTCATACATATTCCCTACTTACCTTCCCAAGTCATTGATAAACCAAACCAAGCATGTATGTCATTACAAGATATCGTAACTGCATTATGTGCTGCGATTGAAGCTATAGTACAAAATGATCAAGATATTAAGAAAGCAGAAGGAACGATTTGTTAATGCAGAAGATTTTTGTATATGGTTCTTTACGTGAAGGAATGTACAATTATGATAAATACCTGAAAGGGAATAGTATATTTCTAGGGTATGGGTATGTAAAAGGAAGCTTATATTCTTTAAAAGAAGTATCCTATCCTGCTATACTTGAAGGAAAGGAAAATATTCTTGGTGAAGTTTATGAGATTGATGATGAACTACTGAAAGAAATTGATGCCTTAGAAGAATATGTACCAGGTGATCCAAATAATGACTATAATCGCATCCTCACTACGATATATATGCAAGATGGAACCACTGTACTATTACCCGTATATTTCTTTAACCTAACAAAGAAGGAAAATATGGAACGATTAAATCAAGTTATTACTGAGAACGATTATGTGGCTTATATGAATAAATAGAAAAAACCTTGTGTAGACTACCCAATTTATGGGAGTTCATCACAAGGTTTTTTTACATATTCCAACAATGGTTTAAAGGTCCACTTCCTTTACCTAAATCTAAACCATCACGTAGTGCACCACCAATAAATCCTTTGGCTAAGGCAACGCTTTTATGTACGTTGTAACCTAATGCTAAATTAGAGGCAATGGCACTAGATAAGGTACAACCAGTTCCATGAGAGTTAGGATTATCAATTCGTTCACTCGGTAACCAGAAAGCATTTCCATTATGATATAAAAGGTCATCTGCACGATCTTCAAAGTGTCCACCTTTGATTAAGATATAACCATCAAAGAAGGTCGCAATCACTTTCGCCGCTGAAATCATATCATCTTTTGAGTGAATCGAAAGATCACTGAGTACTTCTGCTTCTGGAATATTAGGAGTAATGATCACCGCTAAGGGAAGAAGTTCTTCCTTTAACGCCGTTAATGCACGATCAGCTAATAGCCTAGATCCACTTGTTGATACCATTACAGGATCAACTACAATGTTTTGTGCGTTGTATTGTTGTAATTTCTCTACAATTTTATGAATAAGTTCTGGTTCTGACACCATTCCAATCTTTATCGCATCTGGTTCGATATCTTCAAATACACAGTCGAATTGTTCTTCTAAAAACTTTGGTGTTACATTCATAATATCACGTACACCTAGTGTATTCTGAGCTACAAGAGCAGTGATAATACTCATTCCATACACTTTATGTGCCATGAACGTTTTAAGGTCTGCTTGTGCTCCTGCACCCCCTGTTGGGTCTGTTCCAGCTATCGTTAATACTTTTCTCATATCGATCCTTTCCAATCAGTTAATGCAGATACTGCTTGATTACTGATTTCACATATCTGATTCCAATCTTTATCATTCGCTTCATCATATACTGCCACTACTTGATACCCATTTGTTCTCATACATTCAATGGCATATAATGCATCATCAATAAATACACACTCTTCTTTTTTTATGCCTAATTTCTCTATAGTTTTTTGATAAATACGTACATCCGTTTTTGGACAATCAGCTTCTTCGCAAGTCATAATGAATTCGAAATGATGTAAAATACCACATCGGCTAAATGCGCTTTGTGCCATTTCTAAGCTACTTGCAGTTAAAACACATACACGTAAATTTTCTTTTACACAGTGTTCTATACATTCCTTTACGCCATTCTTTAAGGGAATATCTTCTTTATAATGTTTCATGACTTGTGCTTCAATTCCCTGTTGTATTTCTTCTATAGTATCTTCTAATTGATAAGTTTGTTTTAGATACATCGCAGATTGAGAAAGTGACATCGGTGTTATAATTTCTTGTAATCCCTCTTCTGCATGTATTTGTAAAGTTGCTAAATAATCTTCTCCTACATGATCCCATACATGCATAGAATCTAATAGTGTTCCATCCATATCGAAAACAACAGCTTTTAACATTTTACTAGTTCCTGCGTTTTCTTTTTTAAAATCTTGCTAGCTTCAAATATATTCTCTTTCGCCATAATAGCGGATACAATAGCTACTCCATCAATGCCACTTCCCTTTAGCTCTAAAAGATTATGTTCATCGATTCCACCAATTGCTATTACTGGAATATGCACTGCCTCTACGATTGCTTTTAAAGTAGCAAAGCTTACATCATCCGCATCTTTCTTTGTCTTTGTAGAAAACATTGCACCTACTCCAAGATAATCTGCACCTTCTTCTTGGGCGCGCAAAGCATCTTCAACACTCTGTGCAGATACACCAACAATTTTGTCTTCTCCTAGAATCTTACGTACTTCTATGGCTGGCATATCACTTTGTCCAACATGTATACCATCTGCATCCACTGCCTTAGCAACTTCAACACTATCGTTTACAACGAAAGGAATTTCATGGCGCTCACATAGTTCCTTTATTTTCTTAGCTTCTTGTATGAAGTCTTCTACAGGTAGCTCTTTTTCTCGTATTTGGACAAAACTGACACCACCCTCAATCGCTTTTTCAATATCACTTTGTAGTTCTCTTCCCGCTAACCAAAAACGATCACTTACTAAATAAAGCTCTAAATGCTTCTTTAGTTTCTTTCTATCGAACTTCAATTTTAAGACCTCCATTCAATAGAGAAGGTGTCATATTACTAAGCGCATCAATGATATAGATATGTAAGGAACCACTTCCCTTTTTCTCTTGTAAAACACGCTCTTGAGCAAGCTCTCCACTATACCCCATGTGAGCAACTCCACATGCGCATGCATCTAGTAAGTTTTCAGGATTTGCGCCCGCATAGGCTCCAAGGATTGCGGATAACATACATCCGGTCCCTGTAATGCGTGACATTTCTTTATGTCCATTAAAAATTACATATGCCTTATCTGTATTACAAATGATATCGATAGCCCCAGTAATCGCAATTACTGCACCTGTCTTCTTACTCAACTCTTTTGCGAATGCAAGTGTTTCATCCAAATTCTCTTTTGTGACTACATCACTCACATCTGCATCTACACCTTTCGTAGATCCACTTCCGGCATATACTGTTTTGATTTCTGAAATATTTCCTCGTATAATGCTAAACTTTACTTCTTTTAGTAAATCAAATGTTGTTTGTGTACGTAGGGTACTCGCTCCTGCACCTACTGGATCCAAGATGACTGGATGCCCTACTTCATTAGCTTTCTTACCTGCTTTGATCATAGAAGCAATCGTACGTTTATTTAATGTACCAATGTTTATCACAAGGGCATTACAGATGGATGTAATCTCTTCAACCTCTGCTTCATCATCCGCCATAATTGGACTTCCATGTACCGCCAATACTGCATTTGCACAATCATTCACCGTTACATAATTGGTGATACAGTGTACAAGTGGTGCTTTTGTTACTACATTTTCCATTTCTCTTTCAAACATATACTTACCTATCCTTTCGTTTGATAACTCATATTCCAAAACTTTAGTTCATGTATACTCGCTTCACGAAACAATTCTTGAAGGTGCTCTTTTTCATTCTCTTTTAAATACTGGCTCGCTTCATTCGCAAAGTTCATCCATGTTTTACACTTTTCCAAATATTCCGTACAACAATACTCCTGTATCCAATCACCATATACACTTTCTTGAATCAAATCCGCATTCTCTTCTAACAAGCATTTTCCAATGTACGCATACGAAAGCATACAAGGAAGAGTCGCATATAAAATCTCGATATTTCCTTCATTTTTCGCAACTTCATGTAAGAAATTTGTATAATTTCTACAAGTTTCTTGTTTTGGTTCTACTTCTAGTTGCTTAACATCATACCCCAATGCTTTTAACATACGAATACGTGCAGCACTTTCATTAGATTCTACAAACTTTAACATCTCATAAAAAATGCAAATCTCATCCATGGTTTCACTCTTAAATATCCCCATTCCAAAACAACGTGCATACTCTTTCAGATATTTTGTATCTTCAATCAAGTACTGTATAAACATATCTTGTTTCATGGTATGGTTTCGTATATCTTTTAGGAATGGATGATCCACATATTGACTCCAAATATCCCAACTTTTTTGTATGGTTTCTTCTATAAATGTCATATTTTCTCCTCCCCATAAACAAAGGGATATGCCAATGAGCATATCCCTTATATGTTACGGTTATGTTCCCTACGTTGGCATTATCCAAATCAGGTACGGTCGAAACATTAGTTTCCTCTCAGCCTGCTTACACAAGCTCCCGAATATTTAATTCGTATACACTATACTACAGCGATATTTATTTTGCAAGTCCTAACCGAAACTCTTTGAAATTAGGCAAATTGACTGTTATAAAGTGTTGCATACAATCCGTTTTTCAAAAGCAATGTCTCATGGTTCCCCTGCTCCACCACATCACCGTCTTTCATGACCAATATCACATCTGCCTCTCGAATAGTGGACAGGCGATGTGCAACAATAAAGCTGGTTCGCCCTTTCATCATCTCTTGAAATGCCTGCTGTATTTTTGCCTCGGTGCGTGTATCAA